>JAKDPD010000002.1 GCA_030455605.1 Lactobacillus sp. | reverse complement strand
GCTTAAGTGAGTCACTTAAGCCTGGATACCCTGATTAATCCAAGGAAATTGCCGCAGTGTATTCTTAATCACTTGGCCTTGTTTGCTCACATAAACCAACACAAATCTATTCGTATTATCAAAAATAAAGATATTATCAGCTTTGGCTGCAACAGCAGCTAAATTCTGATTGCTTTGTGGATACTGCTTCTTAATCGTGATTTCAGGAATACCGTATCCACCTTTTCTAAACCGCGCCAGCACTCTTTTGACGGCTAGCTCATCACTTGCCAAAGCAATGCAAATCAACGTTACCTTGAAGCCATGATGATGTGCCTGATCAATCAACTTCAGCTAAGACTTGCCTTGACCCGCTAAAGTCGTCCCAACATGAACACTTTCGCCCTGTGCTAAAGCGAGCCTTAATTGCACCAACTCTTCGTGCATGGCCTTAAAATTATCCACAAACTTGCGCCAATTACTACCATTTCTTCTGAGGATTTCATCGGCATTAAGCCGCTTAGTGCCGGCAAACAAGGCGAGCATCGTCTCGTATAAAGTGCTTTTACCAGCAAATACCACCAATAATCAGATATTGCGACTGAGATATCATCTGACGAAGTCCTTTTGTGCGATAACCTGCCCCTGCTGTTCAGCTAACCGGTATGTAAAAATCGTGTCGTAGACTTGACGTTTTGTCGCATTGGGTCCGTGTAAGGCGAGCTTTAATAAGTCGGCTAAGTCTAAATGACTTGTTGTAAAAAATCATCCCTGTTTAACTGATCAGTCATTGACTACTCCTTACCCTTATCCTGGCCGATAATTCTGACCTCAGTTTGTAAACTGAGATGGTACTTCTGAGCAATCGTCTGCTGAATTAAAAGAATCAGACGCAAATAGTCAGTTGCAGTAGCACCACCCTTGTTGACAATAAAGCCAGCATGTTTCATCGAATCTTGAGCGCCACCAACTTGTTTCCCCTGGAGGCCAGCCGAGATAATCATGGGGCCGACAAAGTGCCCAGTGGGACGCTTAAACACTGAACCACATGAAGGATATTCTAAAGGTTGCTTATATTTTCGGAGCGCATTGAGATAGGTCATATCTGCTAAAATACGGGCTTTATCACCCGGCACCAGTAAAAAGGTCGCAGCAACCACGATTTCTTTAGTGTCTTGAACCAGTGAATGTCGATAGCTAAATTGCATGTCATGATTGTCATACACCTTAAGCTTGCCTGCTTGGGTAATCACCGTCACCGCCTCCAAACAGTCTTGCATCTCACCGCCATAAGCGCCAGCATTCATAAAGACGCCACCACCAATGGATCCGGGAATGCCCGCCGCAAACTCTAACTTCGAGAGTCCATGTTCTGCGGCGGTAAAGGCAGTATCGATAATTTTAGCACCTGCTTGAGCAGTGACTCGTGGGCCGGCGACTTTAATGGCAGCCATTTTTGTCAAAATAAGCACCAGACCTGCAATACCACCATCTTTAATAATCAGATTAGAGGCATTACCAATCACCGTTAACGGTAACTGATCTTGCGCTGCCGCTGCTAAAAGCTGCTTAAGTTCAGTAATATTCTTGGGAAATGCCGCATATTCAGCTGGTCCGCCAGTTTCAGTAAAAGTCACCTGTGCTAGCGGAAATGCTTCACGGATATCAATCCCAGTTTGCTTCAATTTCAGTAAGGCCAATCCACTTTACCTCCTAATTACTCCTCATATTCTACCGCATAACGGTGTCTGAGACATCCTATGATATACTAAAAATAATGTAAGGAGCTTAAAATCATGAATTTTATTGCGATGGACTTTGAAACCGCTAATCACTACCGCGCCAGTGCTTGCTCGCTAGCGATTGTCATGGTACGAAATAATCAGATTGTTGACCGTTTTTATAGCGTCATCAATCCCCAGATGAGCTTCGATGCTAGTAACATCGAAGTCCATCAAATTACGGCAGCTGATGTTGCTGACGCACCAACTATGGCCGAAATCTGGCCTAAAATCCAAGGTCTCTTTGAACCAGGGATGCTAGTAGCAGCACATAATGCGCATTTTGATACCGATGTCTTAAAACAATCGCTCGCCCGCTACCACGTAGAGGCCCCACATTATTTGGTAATTGATTCACTGGCAACTAGTCGGCAATTTGAGCCTCACCTGCCTGATTATCGTCTAGATACGGTCTCTGAACATCTATCAGTCGAACTTTGGCACCATCACAACGCCTTGAGTGATAGTGAGGCCTGTGCCGGTATCTTGCTAGCAGAACGTGAAAAATGGGGCGATGACGCGATGAAGCAGTTCGTCTACCAAATTTAACCTCGCCATAAATAAAAAGGCTGATAGAGTAATCACTTTACCAGTCTTTTATTTTTTTACGCTTCAGGTTGATTAAATTGGTTTAACGTGGCTGCTTTCCAGGCGGCTGCTCGGTCCCCGTGTGCTTTGAAACTAATTAACCGTTTGGTCGAATCCCAAGCATCATCAATGCGCGTTAACTGTAATTCTAAATAATTCGTTGGTAACGCGTCTTGAATGACCTGAGGCCATTCAATCACGACTAAACCAGGTTCATTTAAATAGGCCGTTAAATCAATTGAAGCTAAATCAGCTGATTCTAAGCGGTAAAAGTCCATATGAAATAATGGCATTTTACCTTCACGATATTCTCGTACTAAGGTAAAAGTTGGGCTTTTAACGGGTCGCCTAATTCCTAAGGCCCGACCCAGTCCTTGTGTCATTGTCGTCTTGCCGGCACCTAAATCACCATTTAATAGTAATAAATCATGTGGCAAGGCACTAGTCGCTAGTGATACACCTAAGCGCTGCATCGCAGCAGCAGAATTAATTGTTAATTGCATCATGCTTGTCGATCCAATGCTTGTGCGGCTGTTAGAATAGCCATTTCATAAACATCTTGCGTTGAGCAGCCACGTGATAAATCGTTCACTGGCGCATCTAGACCCTGTAAAATTGGCCCAATTGCGGTGTACCCACCAAGACGTTGCGCTAACTTATAGCCGATATTCCCAGATTGTAATTCAGGAAAAATTAAGACATTCGCATGTCCCGCAACTGCTGAGCCAGGAGCCTTCTTTCCTCCCACTTCCGGTACAAAGGCCGCATCAAATTGTAATTCACCATCAGCTGGCAATTCAGGATGGGATTGCTGGAATAATTTGGTAGCAGCTTGCACTTTATCAATCATTTCGCCCTTAGCAGAGCCCTTGGTGGAGAAACTTAGGAACGCAATACGCGGACTAATCTCCGCTAATTTAGCAGTGAGTACTGACTGATAGGCAATTTCACTCAATGTTTCGCTGTCCGGATCAATATTAATAGCACAATCCGCAAAGACGAGACGCCGGTCACCCTTTTCCATTAAAAAGGCACCAGACACCCGGTGCATACCAGCAGCTGGATGGATCAATTTCAATGCCGGTAGCACCGTGCTGGCCGTTGTATGGCTTGCACCTGATACCATCCCATCAGCCAAACCCATTTTTACCAACAAAGTTCCAAAGTAATTAGCTTGCCGCATATTGGCTTGCATCTCATCTGGGCTTAAGGGCTTTTTGCTAGCTGCCACATACTGCGCAAACATCGCCTCCGTTTGGTCAAAATGTTCCGAATCAAGCAGCTTAACTCCAGTCAAATCGAGCTGATTAGTAGTCGCTAAAGTCATGACGGCCTTAGGGTTACCTAAGACAATGGGCTGAATTAATTTTTCTTGCGCGAGCTTTGCGACTGCCGCTAAAATCCGCAAATCGTCTCCCTCAGGAAAAACAATTCGCATTGGTGTTTTGGCTACTTGAATGCGAGCAGTCAAGGTTTTAAAAATTGACATGATTATCCTCCTAAGGTCGTCATTACGCCCTAATCAACCTGTACTGGTAATTGCCAGTCAATTGGATTTTCGCCATAACTTACAAGCGCATCATTACAATGCGAAAACGGCCGTGATCTGAAAAAACCATGATTTGCCGAAAAAGGACTGGGATGCGCTGACTTAATAACCGTATTACGCTGTAAATCAATTAATGGTATTTTATTTTGAGCAAAACGTCCCCAAAGAATAAAGACAACTTGGCCACGATCACTGAGCGCCTTAATCGCGCTATCAGTGACCGCCTCCCAGCCCTTTCCTTGGTGACCATTGGCATGACCATAAGGAACGGTGAGCACCGCATTTAACAAGAGGACACCTTGCTTAGCCCACTTCGTCAAATCCCCATGCGTCACAGGTTGCGCGCCAACATCGTCATAAAGTTCTTTGTAAATATTAATCAGTGACGGTGGCAGCTTAATGCCGGCTTTGACTGAAAAGCTCATGCCGTTTGCTTGACCCGGATTATGATAAGGATCTTGTCCTAAAATAACCACTTTAGTCGCTTTAAAACTAGTTAGCTTAAAAGCTGTAAAGATTTGGTACATACTTGGGTAAATCGACTTTGATGCATATTCGGTTTTTAAAAAGGTGTGTAATTTTTGGTAGTCAGGACCATCAAAAATTGGCTGTAAAACTTGGTCCCAATCATTTCCAATTAACGCTTTCATTTTTGCCTCCTCAGAATCATCTTTATGTTATCATGAAATTAAACATAATTGGGAGGTTTAAGGATGATTAAACTTGTTGCCTGCGATTTGGACGGCACACTATTCAATCGAGAAATAGTTGTTTCTGACACAAATATCAAAGCCATCCGTGATGCGCAAGCCGCTGGAATTGAGTTTTTAATTGCAACGGGCCGCGCACCACTTGAATCAAAGATCGTGATTGCTGCCGCCAAGTTAAAAACTGGTTTCATTAACCTCAATGGTGCCTTGGTTTTTGATGCCGAGGGTAAACTGATGGTCAAACATGCCATCGAGCACACTCAAGTGAAGCAATTATTTACCTTACTACGTCAAACCCATTTTTATTTTGAAGTCATTACTGCGGATCAAGTTTATACCGAAGATGTTAATGCGCGAATTACCAATATTGCGCACTTACTGGTCGATCTTAATCCTGGTATGGACTTTCGGACTGCCGTCAGCATCTCAGCTGGCTCAAAAGCCATCATGACGATGCAAGCCATTGACAGCTTTGACGAGCTACTGGCACAACCTAACATCGAAGTATTGAAAGTGATTGCTTTTGATGCACGTGGACGCGAGGCCTTCGCCAAAGTCATCCCCCAAATTAATCAGCTTGGGCTGACCGTATCAGCGAGCTCAGCGACTAACATTGAAATCAACGCAGCCAAGGCACAAAAGGGCATTGCGCTCTTAGATTACGCACGTAAAAAGGGCTACCAAGTCGCTGAGACAGCTGCAATTGGTGACAACTTAAATGACCTTAGTATGATTAAAATGGCCGGTATTGGCGTTGCCATGGGTAATGCGATTCCACTCATTAAGGCGGAGGCCAACTTAGAAACCAAAGATAATAATTCTGATGGCGTGGCTCATATCCTCAGAAAGTTTATGCAAATGAATACCCGGGGCTAAACCAATGAAATTCAGACTGGTCTTGACACAGGAACATGCCTATGGCCAGATTCCTGTTATAAATGCCAATGGTAATATCCAATTTTTTATTCAAGGTAATCTTGATAATCCAAATCATACCTTATATTTGTACGAACTAAACCATCGTGAACTCGGTCGGCTTTTTCGTGATGGGGCGGGGCTCATTGTGTCCTTTACGATTGACGTCATTAATCATAGTTTAGTGCACATTAAGAAGCCAAATAGTCCATTAACCGACGTATTCTACCTGTCCGGCTTAAACTACTTTGTTTATGGCAATATTAAACAGGGGCATTATACTTTTCGCGCCGCTTTTAAGCGGGTTGCCACTGTCAGTACCCACATTGAACCGGCGGGTGTTACCTTGCACTGTGAAATTGCTAAACCAGAAGATGTCCCATTCATCTTACTGACGACTATTTTACTCACGCAGTGGCACGTCACACCACTGAAACTACCAACCTTTCCGCCAATTGGGCGAACTTGGTCCACTAGTCCTAATTAAAGTGCTAACCCAAGATGTTCATAGGTCCGTGTGCCAATGGTCATTTGTCCCATTGCCTGGTAACCCTTATGCTTATAAAGCCGTATGGCGCGTGGATTTTCTAAGTCAACATTAAGTGTCAGGCGCTTGAAGCCATGCGAGCGAGCCACTTTGATTGCATAATCGAGTAACTGGCTTGCAAAGTGTTGTCCCCAATACGCAGATGCAACAGCTAGGGCATCAATATACCACTCCCCTAGCCAAGCCTCTTTATCTGAAAAAATAACCGTATCAGTTGGTAAGCCTACTTTAGCATAACAACTGCTTAGGGCTTGATCAATCACGTCTTGATCGCTATCAGGGTACATTACCAAAATGCCAACCACTTGATTGTCAACTGGCGACGTCGCAACCCAAATCCGGCGATAAGCGTAACGATAATCTTCAGTTAAAAATCCTAAGCGCATTAATTAATAAAATTGCTTAGGCGGTATTGCGGCAATGGTTGCTAGCGCCATTTCATCAAAGATTTGCTTTAAAATAGGAAAAATAGCTGGAAAATCTGTTTTTTTCGCTGGTCGAATCATCTCTCTCATCACCTCATCTTTTAGACTAACAAAAAAGTCGCTACGATCGTAGCGACTTTTTTGTTAGTCTAAATTAAAACTTAATCTTTAAAGTTAACCAGTGCCAAGTAAGATTCAGGTACTAATGAAGCACCACCAACTAAACCACCATCAATGTTAGGCTTAGCCATTAATTCTTTAACGTTAGCAGGTTTAACAGAACCACCGTACTGAATACGAACGTTTTCAGCAGTTTGTTCATTATACAAGTCCTTTACCGTTTCACGGATGGTTTTGCACATTTCTTCAGCCTGATCGCTTGAAGCTGTCTTACCAGTTCCAATTGCCCAAATTGGTTCATAGGCAATCACTAATGAGCCAACTTGCTCAGCCGTTAAGTCCTTTAAAGCAGCCTTAATTTGACCCACAACCCATTCAGCTTGTTTACCAGCTTCACGAGTTTCAAGTGATTCACCACAGCAAATAATCGGTGTCACTTGGTTAGCTAATAAAGTCTTAGCCTTTTTATTAATGTCTTCATCAGTTTCGTGGAAGTAACCACGGCGTTCACTATGGCCAATGATACAATATTGGATACCCATTTCGCGCAATACTTTAGCTGAAGTTTCACCAGTAAAGGCACCTTCAGTTTCAAAATAAGCGTTCTCGGCACCAACTCGTAAATTGGTCCCCTTAGCAGCCTTACGCAAAGCGTCAAGGTCAACTGCTGGCGCACAAATCAATGATTCTACTTTGTTAGCAGCTGGCAATTTATCAGCAACAGCCTTCACAAATTCAACAGTTTCTTCTGGATTTAAATGAAGCTTCCAGTTACCAGCAATAATTGGTACACGCATTAGTTCATTAGTCCTTTCTTACTTATCTGAGATACATGCAATACCAGGTAAAGTCTTACCTTCAAGGTATTCAAGTGAAGCACCACCACCAGTTGAAATATGGGTGATCTTTGGTGCAATCCCTAATTTCTTAGCAGCGGCAGTTGAGTCACCACCACCAACAATGGTTGTTGCGCCCTTCAAGTCGGCCAAAGCACGCCCAACTTCTAATGTACCTTCAGCAAAATTAGGCATTTCGAATGCACCCATTGGCCCATTCCAAACAACCGTCTTAGCGTCTTTTAAGACTTCCTTGAACTTCTCGATTGATTTAGGACCAATATCTAAGCCCATCTCGTTGTCAGGAATATCATTGCTAACAACTTCATGACTGGCATCATTTGAAAATTCAGTCGCAGCAATGTTATCAACTGGCAAAACCAACTTATCGCCAGCTTCAGCTAACAGCTTCTTAGCCAAATCAAGCTTATCTGCTTCAAACAATGATTTACCAATCTTATGACCTTGAGCAGCTAAGAAGGTGTAAGCCATCCCACCACCGATTAAGATATGGTCAGACTTAGGAATCAAGTTCATGATGACGCCAATCTTGTCAGAAACCTTGGCCCCACCCAAAATCGTTACAAATGGGTGAACTGGATTAGCAACCGCGTTACCTAAGAACTTGATTTCCTTTTCCATCAAGAAACCAGCAGCTACCTTCTTGCCAGCAGCCTTCATTGCCGTTGCAATACCGACATTGGAAGCATGGTTACGGTGAGCAGTCCCAAAGGCGTCGTTAACGTAGAGGTCACCTAAACTAGCCCAATAAGCACCAAGCTTAGGATCATTCTTTGATTCACGTTTACCAAAATCATTGTCGATATCTTGGAAACGGGTGTTTTCAAGAACAACCACGTCGCCATCTTTCATATCAGCAACTGCTTTTTCGACTGCATCACCCTCATTAGCTGGAACAAAAGTAACGGTGCGCTTCAATAATTCGCCAAGACGTTTTGCAACAGGTGCTAAAGTCAATTCCTTCTTATCGGCATCGCTCTTAATCCGACCCAAGTGACTAAGCAAGATAGCTTTACCGCCATTATCGATAATGTACTGAATTGTTGGCAAAGCAGCCACAATCCGGTTGTCATCGCCGATTACACCGCCCTTAATTGGGACGTTGAAGTCGACACGAACTAAAACTTTTTTATCTTTGACATCAAGATCAGAAATAATTAATTTAGTCATCGAATTTCCTCCGAATAAAATACATGTTATTGGTTAAACAAAAGAGAGCGAAGGGAAGATCTCCCTTCGCCCTCTTCATAACTAAGCTATAATCTTAGATTAAAATTAAAGCGTAGCAAACTTCAACAAAGTACGAACCATTTGGCAGGTGAAGCTGTATTCGTTGTCGTACCAAGCAACAGTCTTAACAAGTTGCTTGTCACCAGCAGTGGTGATCATAGTTTGAGTTGGGTCAAAGATTGAACCAGCAGTCATACCAAGAACATCGCCTGAAACGATTGAGTCAGCGTTGTAAGCAAATGAGGCACTTTCGTACTTCTTCATAGCTTCGTTAACTTCGTCAGCAGTTACTTTCTTATTTAAGATAGTAACTAATTCAGTTTCTGAACCGTCAACAACTGGAACACGTTGTGCGTGACCATTCAATTTACCGTTCAATTCTGGGATAACAAGACCAATGGCCTTAGCAGCACCAGTTGAATGAGGGATAATGTTTGATGAAGCGGTACGAGCAGCACGAAGGTTACCACCACGAACTGGGCCATCCAAAACCATTTGAGTTGAAGTGAAGGCATGAATAGTAGTCATGGTACCAACTTCAATACCAAATTCTTTGTTCAAAGCATTAGCCATAGGTGCCAATGAGTTGGTAGTACATGAACCAGCTGAAACAATCTTGTCATCAGCAGTCAAAGTGTTTTCGTTTACTGAGTAAACGATTGTCTTTAAGTCGTTGCCAGCAGGTGCTGAAATCAAGACACGCTTTGCACCAGCGTCAAGGTGAGCTTGTGACTTAGCTTTTGAAGTGTAAAAGCCAGTACATTCGAGCACGAAGTCAACGCCATTTTCTTTAACCCAAGGAATGTTTTGAGCTTGTGGTTCAGCGTAAACGCGGTATTTCTTACCGTCAACAACAATTGAATCTTCGGTTGCTGAAACTTCGTGGTTGAAAGTACCATGAGTTGAGTCATATTTTAGTAAGTGTGCTAAAAGTGCTGGAGTAGTCAAGTCGTTGATAGCAACAACTTCAATATCTGATGACTTTTCGCCCAAGTCCATAATACGACGGAAAGCTAAACGACCAATTCGGCCGAAACCGTTAATACCAATTTTAACTGTCATATTCTAAAGTCCTCCTTAAGAACTATAAACAACATTTATTTTAAAAAAGAAGCTTTACTTCCCCCTTAAAATCACATTTGAGGCACCTTCATCAGTAATCAACCAGGTTTGATGAGGTGCATTGGGCATATATGCTTGAATAGCAACGGCCTTTTGATGGCCACCTGCAAAAGCAAATATGCGGGGTATTTTGTTGAGATTTTCGAACTGCAAGCCAACCTGGGTAATGCGATCCACAATCTTGCCCTCGCCATCGAAAAAACACCCAAAACATTCGGTGACTGCGTGCTTCTCACGTAGCTCTGAAAGCTTAATTGAATCATAGCCTCTGCGTCGTGCCATGTCTTGAGCCAACCCAATTCCATGAATCACGGCATCGCTTTGTGAGATATCTTGTAGTAAATCAGAAATCACTGGCTCACGGATCAATGAACGATACGCGAGACTCGAGACTTGCTCTGGTAAATACAAGGTTTTATAAGTTCCATGCGTCCTAGCCGCCATTGCTTGCACAATCGTGTTACTTTGGGTAGCAACATTCTCACCCAAAGCACCACGGCCAGGAATAAATTCTAAACGGCGATTATTCGCTAACTTCGGCGACAGTGCTTTGGCGCCTTTAGCTAACGCAACCCCACCAAGCACCGTGATAATTGAATACCCCAAGGGTAACAATAAATCTAGTGCTGAGCTGAGCTGTTCACCCATCTGTTCATAAACGCGCGCCTGCAAATCACAATCACCTGGAATAATAATTGTGCGCTCAATCCCCAGCTTTTGGGCGAGGCGAACTTCGGTTGCATCGGCATTAAACCAACGATCCATTACCGGCGCTGCGTCTTGTAAAACTTGTACGCCCTTATCACTCAAAAACATACCAAAGCGTTTCGTTTCAATTAATTCTAACTGTGTCAGATATTCAGTTTCTGTTCTGACATTGCGCTCTGATAATCCCAGCTTTTGAGCCACTGTCCTTCGCCCTACTGGGGCATCCAGACCGATCTGCTCAAGAATAAGATAGCGTTGTCGAAGAATTTTTAGAACATCAGGCACTAGGGCTTTAATCAGGGAAAAATCCGACTCCATGAAAGCTCTCCTTACCATGGGACATTATCCGTCCACCGGTGTGTCATAAAGTGTCCCACAATGGCTAAAAATATATGAGAAACGCAGAATCTATTATGTTAAGACCTCGCTATTTCTCATTCGACACTGCTAGTATATCAATCTGAATTCACAAATACAAGTTAAAAAGACGCTTTTTATTATTTTGGCGAATGTCAAAATCTCTTTGCATTACTACCATTTTTTGGTTATACTGTAAAAAGTGCATGGGTCCTTAGTGTAATGGATCGCACGTAAGATTCCGGTTCTTGAAATCTGGGTTCGACTCCCAGGGGACCCATTATTAAAAGCGGCAGGTCTTAATTGACCTGCTGTTTTTTATTCTAAAAGGCAATCAAAAAAGGAGTTCCTTACTACTTGAGGAATTCCTTTTCATTTTTCATTAGTGCCGCTCTTTGATTAAATAAAGCGGACGACGCTTAACTTGTAAATAAATTTTACCAATATATTTGCCGATAATACCAATACATAGTAGCTGCACCCCACCAAATAGCATAATGATACAAATTGTAGACGCCCAACCTGAAACTGAGGAAGCAGGAACGAGCACGTAACGCAAAATAATATACAATAACCCAATCAGCGAGATCACAAAACTAGCTAGCCCTATCCAGACCGCTAAATCTAAGGGCAGTTGGGAAAAATCAAAAATACCGTCAGCGGCATATTTAAAAAGATTCCAAATATTCCACGAGCTCTTACCGGCTACGCGACGCTGATTAGGGTAACTTAAATAGTTGGTACGATAGCCGACCCAACTAAAGATTCCTTTAGAAAAGCGGGTATATTCCGGTAAAGCTAAGACAGCATCAACCATTTGGCGTGTCATCATGCGAAAATCACGCACACCAGGCACGAACTGAGTTTTGGAGACGTGATTAATGACTTGATAAAAGCCGTTACTCAAAAAGCTCCGTACTTTCCCCTCACCGCGGCGATCAGTCCGTCGGGCAGCCACACAATCCCAAGCGCCTAACTGCAATTTGGTGAGCATCTGTGGCAATAATTCCGGTGGGTCTTGTAAATCTGCATCCATAACCACCACATAATCACCAGTTGCGGTTTGCAGGCCAGCATAAAGGGCCGCTTCCTTACCAAAATGACGCGAAAATGAGAGATAATGAACCGCCGTATTTTCCGTTGCTAAAGTTTTCATCACGGCCAAGGTGGTATCAGTTGAGCCATCATCCACTAGCACATATTCAATCCCCACCGCTAATTGCGTGCATTGCTGCTGCAACTCTTGATACAGCTTAGGCAGGGTAACCGCCTCATTGTAGCATGGTACGACAATCGATAATTGTTTCATTTGGCACCCCCAACGAATATCCGTTACAACCGCTCTTAATGACAACTATTACTGGGTCATTTTAGCACAATTTCAGAATAAGTATTTAATGGCTCCTTGTGCTAAAATCAAATTAGTTAGTTAGAAATAGGAGCATGTCTGATTGATGGACTATATCGCTAAAGCCACTGAGGTTTTGCATCAATTTAAGCTAAAAGCAACCCGACCGCGCGTCGCCATTTTAGCTTACCTCATGACACATCATAACCACCCCACAGTTGAAGTAATTGCCCAGCAGTTGCATGGCGACGGTAAGAAATTAGCGACTATCTATAATACTTTAAAATTATTGGAACAACATGGGGTTGTGATTGAATTGCAAAATGGTGATCATTCAACGCATTATGACTACTTTTCTCATCCTCATTTTCATATCATTTGTGCCAAATGTGGCAAAATTGCTGATGTTGAATATCCAAATGCCGACCGCGTCGAAACTCAGATGTTAGCTGAAGCAAAAAAACAAACTGGCTATATTTCGCAATGGTCACATGTTGAGATTTATGGTTTATGTCCAGTTTGTCAAAGAAAGCAAGTTGCACATGATACTGCTAAGAAACTCGAATAAAAAAGCGACTTCAAATCGAAGTCGTTTTTTTATTTCTAATTAATGAGCCGAGGCACCGGAATCACAATCGGTTGCAACTGCCTGCATTTGATTTTCTTGTGTAATCGGATAAGCCTTACGAACTGACGGATCAGTATTTGAAGGTAGATTATCTGCCGTATAAGGTAAATGACGGATATCAGCACGACGAATATCAGCAATTGTCTTGCAACCCGTTAACTGCATCACAATTTCCAATTCCGTGTTGAGCTGACGAATCACTGAGGCCACACCTTTAGGGCCACCTAACGCCAAGCCATACAGATAAGGACGACCAATACCAACAAGGTCGGCACCTAATGCCAGAGCCTTAAAGACGTGTGAGCCACGACGAACACCAGAATCAAAGATGATTGGAACACGACCAGCTACTGCCTTAGCAACTTCTGGAAGCATGTCAATGGTAGCAGGTGCCGTATCCACTTCACGACCGCCATGGTTAGTGACCACAATACCGTCAGCACCACTCTCCAGTGCCAAGTAAGCATCTTCGGCACTCATGACACCCTTAACAAAAACGGGTAAACCAGCAATGTCTTTTATTTTCAAAATATCAGCGGGACCAATCTTTTGCGCAGAACTAGCATACATTTGTGCCACACTTTGGGCTTCGCCGGCACCACCCAAATAACGGGTAAAGAAATCTAATGGTACTGGATAAGTAAAGTTGGTTCGTAAATTAGCTTCACGATAACCTGATACCAGTGCATCTACCGTTAGCAGGATACCTTTATAACCCGCTGCTTTCACGGCCTTCAAGATCATTTCGTTAAATTTCCAGTCTTTGCCTAGATAAAGTTGGAAAAATCTTGGTGAATCACCTGCTGCAGCCACAATATCCTCAACACTCCTGTTGGCATAAGTACTTGATGTGAACAAAGCACCAGTAGCCTTAGCACCTAAAGCCGTAGCTACTTCAGCATCTTTGTGTGCTATACCGTGACAAGCGATTGGCGAAATCATTACTGGCGTTTGTAAACCTAGACCCATAAAATTAGTTGCCGTAGAGGGATGATCGATATTTCCTAACGCACGTGGCACAATCTGAAAATGATTAAACGCGGTCGTATTGTTCCGCCAAGTCCACTCATTTTCAGCACCACTCGCAATATAATAATACGCAGCTTCAGGCATTACTTGTTTTACTTTTTCCTCAAGTTCGTCAACATTGACCATCTGTAAGTCTTCGTTGCGATCACTTTGTGGAAATCCTTTAAAATATACAGTCATCATTAAACCCCTCACATCTTACAAATAACAGCCTTATTTTACACGTTTTTAAAAGCGCTATCAATAGCTTTATCATAATAATTAATGACAAATTAAACAAACTGAACTGTCAAAATTTTTCTAATTTTTCAGTGATTGGAGCCCATTTGAACGGAATAATTGACATCACTCCTTTAGCGTGTGATAATTAGCACTGTACTAATTAGACTGCTAAAAAATATAGGAGGCTTTATCAATGCTTGTACCTACAGTTATTGAGCAAACTGCTCATGGAGAACGTGCGTATGACATTTACTCACGGCTTTTAAAAGACCGAATTATTATGTTGAGCGGTGAAGTTAACGATCAAATGGCCAATTCAATTATTGCCCAATTGTTGTTCTTAGATGCCCAGGACAGTACTAAAGACATTTCATTATACATTAACTCACCTGGTGGTGTGATCACTTCTGGCTTAGCTATCATGGATACGATGAATTTTATCAAGTCAGATGTTTCAACGATTGCCATTGGGATGGCCGCTTCCATGGCGTCCATTCTGCTAACTGTTGGTGCCAAGGGTAAGCGGTTTGCATTGCCAAATTCAACAGTTTTAATTCACCAACCACTAGGTGGTGCTCAGGGTCAGCAAACCGATATTCAGATTGCTGCCACCCAAATCTTAAAGAGTCGCCGGGATATTAACCAGATTTTACATGAAACAACTGGTCAGCCACTCGCCAAAATTCAAAAAGATACGGAACGTGACAACTATATGACTGCGCAAGAAGCCAAAGATTATGGCCTAATTGACGATATCTTAGTCAACAAAAGAAAATAGCACAGTCAACAATTAACAGCAAAAAGACTAGCCTGAAGGCTAGTCTTTTTGATTAGGCCGATATATATCGGCCAACTCTTTTAATTTTTTAAAACGATGATTAATGCCACTTTTAGAAATGGGGCCGTCTGGCACCTGGTCGGCTACTTCCTTAAGCGAGAGTTCGGGATGGGCCACACGAAAGCGTGCGAGTTGTGCCAATTTTTCAGGCAGCTGATCCAGTCCCTGCTCCCGCGCAATGAGTTGGATATCATCGACTTGTTTAGCAGCCGCAGTAGCCGTTTTACGTAAATTAGCAGTATCACAATTAACGAGCCGATTAACTGAATTACGCATATCTCGCATAATTCGTAAATCTTCGAACGCCAGCATGGCATTCAGGGCACCAACCACATGTAAGAAGTCACCTATCTTCTCAGCTTCCTTCAGATAGACGATATAACCGCGACGCCGCTGCGTGGTTTTGGCATTAAGATAAAAATACTGATTCATCAGTGTTGCCAAATCTTGATTATGATCCTCATACGTTGAATAAATTTCCAAATGATAGCGACTAGTAGCTGGGTTGTTAACACTCCCCCCTGCTAAAAAAGCACCGCGCAGATATGACATCGCCCGCTGGCGACTGGTCATGATTTTTTGGGGAATGCGCGTATTAAATCCGACGCTGGCATTCCATATTTCCAAATCAACTAAGATTTGATGGACATTCTGCCGCAGCCGTACTAGGTATTGATTATTTTTCTTCAGCTTCATTTTACGCGAAACAATCAATAAGGGTTCGGCTTGATAAGCAATCTTAATCAATGAAAAAATCCGGCGGGCAATGGCGGGATTTTCAGTAATAATGTCTAAGCTCACTTGATGATCATGTAAATTTAGCACCCCGTTCATCCGTAAAAAGGCCGCTAACTCTGCCTTAGCATGCTCAGCATGCACTTCTAATGAGGTGAGTTCTTTTTTGACATCACTCGCATAACTTGCCATCTGCGCTACTTATTCCTCTTACATGACATCGCTGCTAAAGCTAAATTGATAATCTCTTTAGCAACCTTCTTACCATCATGGAACACCAGCCCACTATGCTGATCAATAAAATCAGCAGTAATCACCCGACAATCTTGCGCTCGTAACCCCTTGAAGTCGTTGCGAACTGGCTCCAAATAAGCATCATAATCTTCAGGATGGAACTTAGCCATGTCAATTTTGGCACCATTCACGAGGGCTGTATTAATATAGTGACCACCTAAATGATCATTAATCACCCGCACATGTTCCGCATCAGTAAAATGATCCGTTTCGCCCAGCTGAGTCATAATATTACAAATATAAATTACCTCAGCTGACGTTTCTCTAACCGCCTGACCTAATTCTGGAATCATCAGGTTAGGTAAAATCGAAGTAAATAAGCTCCCCGGTCCGAGCACTACTGCATCAGCTTGCATAATCGCAGCTAGCACTGGTGTGACCGAATTAGGCTCTTTGCCTGACTCAGTATTCGTTACCCAGACACGTTTAATTCGTTTATCTTTGCTGGTAATTTCAGTTTCGCCATGCTCAATCGTCCCATCAACAAATTCGGCATGCAGTGTGAGTGGTTCATTCGAGGCTGGAAAGACATTGCCGTCAACGTGCATCATCTTTGAAAGTGTTTGGACTGCCTCAAAAATATTGCCATGCATTTCATTTAAGGCCGCAATAATCAAATTGCCAATAGCATGACCGGCAAAGAAAGAATCGTTGGATTCAAATCGATACTGGAAAATATCCTTCTTTTCTAGCGACATATCACTAAGTGAGACCAAGACGTTCCGAATATCACCAGGTGGTACGACGTTAATAAAATTGCGAATGGCACCCGATGAACCGCCATCATCTGAGACCGTTACAATCGCGGCAATTTCGGCATTTTGATCCTTCAGGGCGTTTAAAATGACTGGTAATCCAGTCCCACCGCCAATGACTACTACGCGGGGGCGGCGTCCTTTGATTACCCGAACAATTCGTTTTTCACCATAAGACATTATTTCACCTATGTTATTTTCTAATATAGCGACTGATTTCCCGATGAGTCATATCAACCGGGTAATCTTTAGCTAAGTCACGCGCTAATTGTTGCGCGATGGAAACACTGCGATGTTGACCACCGGTGCAACCAATCGCAATGGTTAGCTTTTCTTTTCCTTCTTTGACATAGCCAGGGATGGCTGTTTTTAGGAGATCTAAGAGCTTCTGATAAAACACTTTGGTGACCGGCTTATCCATCACATAATTAAAGACCTTTTTGTCCAGACCAGTAAATGGACGCAAAGCCGGAATATAGAACGGATTCGGCAGGAACCGCACATCCACGACCATATCGGCATCAATTGGCATCCCGTACTTAAACCCAAACGACATCACTTCAATCTTAAAAGGTTGATGGGGTTGCTCCGAAAAATCAGTCATAATCCGCTGCTTTAATTCTTTGGCGGACAGCCGAGACGTATCAATGACAAAATTACTACGATTTTTAATGCCTGAAACAATCTTGCGTTCTTCTTCAATCCCGTCAAGCAAGCGGCCATTATTCGCCAGCGGTGGCAGTCGCCTTGTTTCCTTATAGCGCGCCACCAGTGTGTCATTAGCACAATCCAAAAATAGAACGGTTGCTCTAACTTGTCCGTTATCTTCTAGGGAATTAATTTCCTCTAGCAAAGTTTTATAGAATGATTTTGACCTCAGATCAATAATCACGGCAGCCTGACTAAAATCATTGGAACTAGCCATTAAATCCCAAAAATTACCCAGTAACTTTGGTGGTAAATTATCAACCACATAATAGCCAACGTCTTCCAAGGCGTGAGCAGCAACCGTCTTACCGGCACCACTCATCCCTGTTACAACCAGCAATTGTTTTACGGTGTCCATCAGCTCACCTCTCCCTGCTTTTTATTATAGCATACCGGGTGTTTCATTTATGTAACTTAGCGGTTGGCTTGTGCTTGCAGCGTTAATGCATGGTCCCGTGCTAAAACAGGCCTTAAGTATTGCCCAGTGTAGCTAGCAGCGACTTCTGAAACTTTTTCTGGGGTACCAGTCGCCACGATTTCACCGCCACGCTCGCCGCCCTCAGGACCTAAATCAATCAACCAATCAGCATTCTTAATCACATCAAGATTATGTTCAATGACAAGTACGGTATTTCCTTCATCGACCAGCCGCTGCAAAACTTCAAGTAAATGTTTAATATCATCCGTATGGAGCCCAGTAGTCGGTTCATCTAAAATATAGAAGTTTTTGCCGGTGGATAATTTCTGCAGCTCAGCTGCCAGCTTCATCCGCTGTGCCTCACCACCAGATAAGGTCGTAGCCGACTGGCCCAATTGTACATAGCCTAGGCCCACATCAACAATTGTCTGCAATTTGCGCGCAATCTTGGGAATGTTTTGAAAGAATTCAGTAGCTTGTGCAATCGTCATCTTGAGCACTTGGGAAATATTCTTTTCGCGGTAGGTAACAGCCAGGGTTTCTGAATTGTATCTCGCCCCATGACATACCTTGCATGGAACATAAACATCAGGTAAAAAGTTCATCTCAATTTTAATGATGCCATCACCATGGCAAGCTTCACAGCGGCCGCCCTTCACATTAAATGAAAAGCGTGCTTTCGTATAACCATGAATCTTCGCTTCATTAGTTTGCGCAAAAAGTGTCCGAATATCATCAAACACGCTCGTATAAGTAGCGGGATTAGAACGTGGGGTGCGGCCAATCGGGCTCTGGTCAATATCGATGATTTTTTCAATCGTCTGATAACCCTTAATCGTACGATACTTACCAGGCTTTTCCGAATTATGATTTAACTTTTGAGCTAATGCACGCTTCAAAATGCGATTGACCAAGGTAGACTTGCCCGACCCCGAAACACCGGTAACGACGACGAATTTTCCTAAAGGAAAATCAACCGTTAAGTTTTTAAGGTTATTCGCTTGGGCACCTGTAATCGTAATCTTATGACCATTACCACGCCGACGCTTCAGCGGTACTGGCACAAATTTTTTACCAGCTAAATACTGGCCAGTCAACGAATGCGGATTAGCCATTACTTCAGCTGGCGTTCCTGCAGCGGTGACGTAACCACCATAAACCCCCGCGCCAGGGCCCATATCAACCAAATAATCGGCGCTACGCATGGTTTCGTCGTCATGTTCAACCACAATTAACGAGTTACCTAAATCACGCATCTGCTGCAATGATTTAATTAGCCGCGCATTGTCACGTTGGTGCAAGCCAATTGATGGCTCGTCTAACACATACATGACACCCGATAAGTTAGACCCAATTTGGGTCGCCAAACGAATTCGCTGTGCCTCACCACCAGATAAAGTATTAGCTGATCGTGATAGTGTCAAATAATCTAATCCTACTGATACTAGGAAAGACAAGCGATCACGTACTTCTTTTAAGATAGGTTTAGCTATCAAGGCCCGCTGGGGATCAAAATCCAGTTTCTTAAAGAAGTCCAAAGCACGCGCAATTGGTAAATCAGACACTGCTGCAATATCCTGCCCAGCGACTTTGACTGCTAATGCTTTTTCATTTAACCGTCTTCCCTGGCAAGTTTCACAGGTCAATTCGGTCATATATTTACTGATCACATCACGCATAAATTTTGACATCGGGTGCTGATATCGCCGGTTAATATTGGCAATAATTCCTTCAAATGGCACCGTCGTATCATTGACGCCAAAATCACCGGATACATGGAAATGTACCGGCTTTTTCGAGCCATGCAAAATAGTCTCCCGCTGTGCTTTGGTTAATTGCTCAAATGGCTTATCAAGTGGGATTTTCAGTGCGTCACATGCCTGCTTGAGGATGCTGTTATAATATTTTGACGTTTTCCAAGGCGCTAAAGCACCCTGACGCAAACTCTTGCTGGTATCAGGAACCACCAAATCAACATCCACCGCTAACTTCATCCCGAGCCCGCTACAATCTGGACAAGCACCAAACGGCGCATTAAAGGAGAAGAGTCGTGGCTCAAGTTCACCGACCGTAAATCCACACAACGGACAAGCATAAAATTCAGAGAAATTAAGTGGTTCTTGCCCCACGACATCCAATTTCATGTAACCGCCAGATAACCGCAGTGCAGCTTCAATTGAATCAAACAGCCGAGAGCGAATAGAGTCCTTCATAATGAGTCGGTCAACCACAATTTCGATGGTATGCTTTTTATTTTTAGCAAGCGTAAATTCATCACTAATTTCATGCATCGTCCCATCCACTAGGACACGCACATATCCAGCTTGCTGAACTCGCTTGAAGACCTCTTTATGCTCTCCACGCTTAGCGCGAATAACGGGTGAAAGCACTTGAATCTTGGTCCGATCAGGCAAAGCCATTACGCGATCAGCCATTTGATCGACCGATTGGCGTTCAATTACCGTACCGTCATTAGGACAAATAGGACGACCTACCCGTGCCCAAAGCAGGCGTAAATAATCATTAATTTCCGTGACAGTTCCCACAGTTGAACGTGGATTATGCGAGGTCGTCTTCTGGTCAATTGAAATAGCCGGATTAAGGCCTTCAATTGAATCCACCGCCGGCTTATCCATTTGTCCTAAAAATTGTCTCGCATAACTCGATAAACTTTGGACGTAGCGCCGCCGGCCTTCAGCATAGAGGGTATCAAAAGCCAAACTAGACTTACCAGAACCAGACAAACCGGTCACTACCACCAATTTGTTCTTAGGAATCGTTAGATTAACTGCTTTTAAGTTGTGCTCACGTGCACCACGAATCACAATTCGATTATTTGCCATTAAATGTACTCCCCTTCTTTGTCTTAGGTGCCCTCACACTATTTTGCAATTCAATTAAGGCGTCACGTAGTTGTGCCGCAGCTTCAAAGTCAAGTCGCTTAGCCGCTTCTTGCATTTGTCCCCGTAAATTCTTGAGCATGGCTTGTTTTTGCTTTTTAGTCAGCTCATCAAAGTTTAAATCAGCTAAGCTATCCGTCGGCTTAGCTGCATCATCTGTCGGCCTCAGTGCCGAGATAGCTGCTCTAATTGGCTTAATAATGGTCTTGGGAGTCATGTGGTGCTCAACATTAAATGCTTGTTGTAATTTACGCCGCCGATTCGTGGCCTTCATCGCTTGCGCCATTGAATCGGTGATCCGGTCAGCATACATAATGACCTCACCATTTTGATTACGAGCAGCCCGTCCCATCATCTGTACTAGTGGCCGATAAGAACGCAAGAACCCTTCTTTATCGGCATCTAGAATTGCTACAAGTGACACTTCTGGAACATCAATCCCCTCACGCAAGAGGTTAATCCCAACTAACACATCGTATTTTCCCAGCCGCAAATCACGCAAAATCTGCATTCGTTCAAGGGTTTTAATGTCGGAATGGAGATAATTAACCTTAATGCCTAGATCTTTCAAGTAATCGGTAAAATCTTCGGCCATCTTTTTAGTTAGTGTGGTTACAAAGACACGCTCATTCTTGGCAATCCGGGCATTAATCTCACCAACGAGATCATCAATTTGTCCCTCAATCGGATGAATTTCAACCTTCGGATCCAGTAATCCCGTTGGACGAATGATCTGCTCAGCTAGATGAGACGTGCGTGACAATTCATAATCGCCAGGCGTGGCCGACACATAGAGTATTTGATGCACATGTTTTTCAAATTCAGCTAACGTTAGTGGTCGATTGTCTAACGCAGAATGCAAACGAAAGCCATAATCAATTAAAGTCTGCTTACGGTGGCGGTCACCATTATACATTGCGCGTAATTCAGGAATTGTGGCATGACTTTCATCAATCAAAATCAAAAAATCATCTGGGAAGAAATCAAGTAACGTGTATGGTGGCTCGCCTGCCTTACGATTTTCCATATGACGAGAATAATTTTCGATCCCGTTCGTATAACCAACTTCACCCATCATTTCCATGTCATAGGTCGTTCGTTGGTTAATCCGTTGTGCTTCAAGTAACTTGCCTTTACCTTCAAAGTCTTTGACCTGAACCGACAATTCCTGTGAAATTGTTTTTAGTGCACGCTTTAACTGTTCATCGTTAGTCATGAAGTGCGTTGCTGGAAAAAGTGACACCACTTCATGCTCACCAATAATCTCACCCGTTAATGAGTCAATTTCGACAATCCGATCAATCTCATCACCAAAGAATTCAACGCGATAAGCCCGATTTGAGTTTCCGGCTGGGAAAATTTCTACCACATCACCGCGAACGCGAAAACATCCCCGCTGAAAATCAAGATCATTGCGATCATATTGAATATTAACTAAATCACGCAAAAGTGTGTTACGCTCGTACTCCTCACCTTGGTGCAGCGTAATCACGCTGGCCGCATATTCACGCGGATCCCCTAACCCATAAATACAGGAAACTGAGGCAACCACCACCACATCATTACGCTCCATTAAAGCCGAAGTAGTCGCATTGCGCAATTGGTCAATTTCATCGTTAATGGCCGAGTCCTTCTCAATATAGGTGTCTGATTGTGGCACATAGGCCTCTGGCTGATAGTAATCATAATAAGAAACAAAGTACTCTACCGCATTTTTAGGAAAAAACTCCTTAAATTCACTATATAGCTGACCTACCAAGGTCTTATTATGGGTGAGTACTAGTGTTGGCTTATTTAATTTGGCAATAATATTGGCCATGGTGAAGGTTTTCCCCGTCCCAGTGGCTCCTTCTAAAATCTGTTCACGATAGCCGTGGTTAAACCCAGCCGTCAGCTTATCGATGGCTTGTTCCTGGTCACCCGCAGGCTGATATTTAGATACTAACTCAAAATGGCGATTTTTTTGGCGTCTAATCATCTTTTTACCTCGTAAAAAAAGTGGACAAATCGTCCACTCTGGTTAATACCTAATATTTTACTACATCGAACGCACTTTCGCTCTTTTTTGGTCTTACAAGCCAAGTAAATTACTAATTGCTTGGTGATAAGTTTCGGCTTTTGCCTTCGCCGTCTCGTAATCTACAGCTAGTGTTCCAACATAAGCCTTGATTACTGGTTCCGTGCCTGAAGGTCGTAAAGCAACCCAAGTCTCATCATCTAAGAAGTACTTCAGGACATTCGATTTAGGAAAGCCCGTCAATGGTTCACTACCAGCAGCGGTGGTCACCGTCTGCTCGTCAAAATCTTCAGTTTTCAGCACCCGCTTCCCATTCAGACGAGTCAGTTGATCTTGACGCAACTGACTCATCACTTGCTGCATCCGTTTTTGACCATCAAGGCCAGGCATCTCAATCGCCTTCGTAATTTCACATGAACTACCGTACTTATCCCAGATTTCATGTAAACCATCAAAGACTGACATTTCACGTGAAGCGTAGTAAGCTGCCACTTCAAAGAACATTAAAGCACCTTGCATGGCATCTTTATCACGATTGAAGGTCTTAAACAGATAACCGTAGCTTTCTTCAAACCCCATCAAAAACTTACCTGCATGTTGCGTCTTTAAGCGATCAATTTCTTCACCAATATACTTAAAGCCAGTTAAAACATACTTGGTTTGAATCCCATAACTCTTGGCAATCTTGAATGGTAACGCACTTGAGACGATGGAAGTAATCAGTTCATAATGACTATCTAGCTGACCCGATTGTTTCAGATTTGTTAGCAAATAGTTACTAATCAGCGTAGCAATTTGGTTACCCGTCAGTACCTGAAAATCGCCATTAGGTTTACGAACTGCTGCACCTAATCGGTCAGCATCAGGGTCAGTGGCGACAATAATATCTGCACCAATCCGATTGGCAACCTTAACGCCTTCATCAAACACATCGCGGTATTCTGGATTAGGCTTGATTGTCGTAGGAAACTCGGGATCCATAATGGCTTGACTTGGAACAATCGTAAAATTTTTAAAACCACCTAACCGAAAAGCACGATCATAAATCATCTTGCCCGTCCCATGGACTGGCGTATAAACAATCTTCAACTGATCCGCCATATCGTGAATCATTTCATGGTTCACATTAATCGTCTTCAATGCCGTTAAGTAAGCTTCATCGACATCTTCACCAATTAATTGTAGCTGACCATTCGCACGTAAAGCTTGAATATCCATTTTCGGAATGGCGAGTGGATCCGCTACCTTCTGGGCACTGGCAACCACAACAGCCGCAGCCTCAGGTGCCATTTGCGCACCATCATGACCATAAATTTTATAGCCGTTATACTGTTTGGCATTATGAGAAGCCGTAACCATAATCCCCGCATAAGTCCCTAAATGGCGAATAGCAAAGGATAGTTCTGGCGTCGGGCGCAATGAGTCGAACAAGTACACTTTAATGTCGTGATGACCCAGTATTTGGGCAGCCAGCTTGGCAAAGTCTTCAGAATAATAACGCGAATCAAATGAAATGACCACCCCAGCTGCTTTAGCAGTTGGACCAGCTTTTTCCATCAATTGCGCCAATCCTTCGGTTACCCGACCAACGGTCACAACATTGATTCGATTAGTCCCTGGCTCTAATAAGCCACGCATCCCGGCTGTCCCAAAATCAATATCTGTTCCGAATGCATCAGCAACCCACTTGGGATTCTTCCCCAATTCGACCAATTGCTGGTGAAGATAAGGGGGCAGCTGCGGCGCTTTAAGCCATATTTCAAAACTTTTTTCTACATTCATCCTGTAATAATTCCTTCTTCATAAGTGCTTTGATACAAATTTAATTGCTACTTCAACACCTATTAGTCTACTCTTTCTTGCTAGCGCGCTCGCACCGACTTAATCGTTTATTTTTAATACTTGATCAATTGGTAGCCTAGAAGAATGATAGGCATTAAAATGATGCTTTGCTTCATAGCCTAGTCCAATGCCAATCGCGATTGCTTCGTCATCCGGAATGGTAAGAATGTCACGTAGTTCTTGGGGGAACCGGACGAATTCATAGGCGACCATACTTCCTAGCCCTTCAGCTTGTGCCAATAACATAATGGTCTGTGCAAAAGCTCCTAAATCAAAAATTGACCAATTGGGCGATTGTTTGGGAATTGTTAAATATAAAACCACTGGTGCGCGGTACAACTGATGTTGCATTTCTGGCCAAGCAGTCTGCTCTGTCGCACTCAAATATTGTTCACGGTCGGCAGTAAGATGGGCCATCTGAGTCCGCGGAAAAATATTCCAGCGTTCTCGATGCCAAGTAGGCCAATCGGATTCGCCACTAGCTGTGGCTGAATTGGCTACATGGGCACGACGAATCTGCTGTAGACTTTTTCCAGTGGCCAGATAAACTTTCCAGGGCTGTGAATCCACCCACGATGGGGTCCGTTGCGCTTGGAAAATGATTTTTTTAACTAATTCAAGTGCCACTTGTCGCGAGTCAAAGACCCGAACCGAGTGACGCCGACTGACTGCAGTCGCGACATCCATGATATTACTTCCTTTTTGTAAGTTTCTTTTAGTTTACCACATCAATTTAGTGCCGGTAAATAGCAGCGTTTAATGGCCGGCGCCAAATCAAATAAACTAAAATCATCAACGGTAATAAGAGCCATTCAACCCAGTAAAAGTCACGAATCGGTAAGAGCGCATCAACCATCCCACCGAGAATTGGTCCTAGTGCCATCCCAATATCAAGCCCTAGATAAAAAGTACTGCTAGCAAGCCCCTGTTCATCAATTGGGGATAATAATAGCGCCGTTGATTGCAAGACAGAGTAAATAACACCGTAGCCCAACGCCAAAAAAACAGCGGCACCTGCCATTTCCCAATCATTTTCCATGCTAGCTAATAAACTAATACAAATAGCCATTGAAATCGTGGCTAACCAGAACCAGATGCCGAAATGCACACTATCAAAATAACGTTTAAGGCCTAGCCGGATAATTAATAAAACAATCGCATAAATCAAGAAAAACGCCCCAACGGTAACCTTGCGGTCAGCTTGCCTGGCATAAGTGACAATATCAGCCTGAGTCGTGAAGTACGGAATCGCAAAGAGTGCCGTTAGTAACGCTACTGGCAATGCGTTAAGTTCAATCAATTTGAAGCGGTGCTTAAATTGGGCTGGTCGTGGCCGCGGTAATGCATGATCGTCCACAAACTGAATGGCAATAACCATTAATAAAGCAGCGACAGCTGCAATCATGATGGCCCGACGATAACCAATTTTTTGATATAAATTAATCGAAATAGCTGGTGCCATTGCTAGGGCGTTCATGAGACCATAAAACCCCATTGCTTCGCCAACATGCGACCTCGGAACTAAAAAGGCTAACCAAGTTGTCATGCAGACCGTACATAGCACGTACCCTGTGCCGTTAATCAAGCGAAACAGTAATAACAGATGACTATTTGGGATAAAAACATAACCCAGAATCCCAATTAAAATCAAGATGCCACCGATTAGGGATAGTCTAAATTTAGAAAATCGGTCTGTTAAATTACCAGCTGCTGGACGTAAAAGCATCGCAGCAACACTCATAATCCCAACAATCCAGCCGGCAAAGCTGGCACTAGCACCTAGTCCTTTGGCATACCCATTAATCAATGGGGTAATAAACATGGTGCCAAACATAAACAAGAATGGCGCCGCCATGACGAGCAAAACATCCTTGGAATAAACGGTCCTTTTTTCTTTCATTTAATCACGCCTTCCTCCTAAGTTATCTATTTTAGATCTTTTTAGATAGGAAAATCACTTAGGTAACAAAAAAAGCGTCTCATTCAACTGAACAAGACACTCTCCTGCAAAAATTCTTAAGCTTAATAAGCCATATATTGATGACGTTCCCAATCTGAAACGCTTTGTGCATATTGAGACCATTCAAGAGACTTCGATTTAATATAGCTTTCAGTCAAATGCTTACCAAGCGCTGCTTCCATTAATTCATCTGCTTCAAACGCCTTAATTGCATTATGCAATGTCGTTGGTAATGGCTTAATCCCACGCTCATCACGCTCTGCTTGTGACATTTCAAAGACATTAGAAGTAACAGGTGCCATTGGTTCTTTAGCCTGCTTAATCCCGTCAAGACCAGCTGTTAAGGCGACTGCCAATAAGAGATAAGGATTAGCGGTTGGATCAGCTGAACGCATTTCTAAGCGCGTGCCAATTTCATCGGCATCAGGAATTCTAACTAATGGCGAACGGTTTTTAGTTGCCCAAGAAATATAAACTGGTGCTTCAAAACCGGGAATTAATCGCTTATAAGAGTTTACCGTTGGGTTACCAATAGCCGTAATTGCACGGGCATGAGTCAAAATCCCATTTAAGAAGTAACGTGCCGTAGCGGATAAACGATTAC
Organism: Lactobacillus sp.; assembly: GCA_030455605.1. Classification (GTDB taxonomy): domain Bacteria; phylum Bacillota; class Bacilli; order Lactobacillales; family Lactobacillaceae; genus Lactobacillus. Next base: position 57,692 of record JAKDPD010000002.1, on the reverse strand, counting down.
TGCTTGAGGCATCATAAAAGGCATTCTTGCTGTCCTTTAACAAGGACATGTTAGTATGCATTCCGTTTCCTGCCTTACCAGCAAGCGGCTTTGGCATAAAGGTTGCAAACAAGCCGTGCTTACGCGCAACTTCACGTACCACCATCTTGAAAGTTTGAACGCGATCAGCCGTCTTTAAGGCATCATCAAACTTGAAGTCGATTTCTTGTTGACCCTCCCCAACTTCATGGTGAGCAGCCTCAACTTCAAAACCAACGCTTTCCAAAGTCTCCACGATATCACGGCGGCAGCGCGCACCTTCATCATCTGAAGTCATGTCAAAGTAGGAAGCATGATCTGGTACTTCAGTGGTCCATTCCCCATCTGCTCCTAATTTAAAGAGATGAAATTCAGCTTCAAAGCCAATGTTAAAGGCACTAAAGCCAGCCTTCTTCATTTCACCTAAGACCCGTTTCAGATTATTCCGAGGATCACCTTCAAAAGCCTCACCATTAGTCTTATGGACAGAACAAGTCAGACGACCAATGCGAGCACCAGATGCATCTACCCAAGGTAACACCATCCAAGTTGAGAGGTCTGGATATAACACCATGTCGCTCTCTTCAATTCTCACAAATCCATCAATTGAAGAACCATCAAATCGGGTCTCATTGTGTAAGACCTTTTCAAGCTCACTCGTTGGCACTTCAACGGTTTTCATCCGACCATTAACATCGGTAAAAGCTAACCGTAAAAAGCGAACGTTATTTTTCTTGACACTCTCACGAATGTCTGCTGCACCATATTGTTTACTCATCTTTGACCCCTATTAAATCGCAAATATAATAACATTGGTATAGTCCCTATAGAGACGCTTATTTATCTCTATGAACTGTATCATACAATAGCAAAGCATCTGTCATTTGTCAAATTGGTATAGTAGAAAAAGCAGTTTTTTAAAACTTTTTCCGCAGCACTTGCATGAAAACACATCGTTCATTGAAACTAGTTATTAAAGTAAAGTTGGGCAACAGTGTTCGTGATTGCCAATTTAATATGGACAAAAGTCAAACCGCCTTGTAAATATAAGGCGTACGGTGGTCTGATTGGACCATCTCCCGAAAATTCAACGGTAGCACCATTAACAAATGAGCCACCAGCCATAATAATCTGATCTTCATAACCATCTTGATTGCTAGGAATAGGTTCGACAAAGGCATTTACGGGGGAATTCTGTTGCAACACTTGCGCAAATTTGATCATCTTGGTCCGGTCGTTAAAAACCGCAGTTTGAATCAAATCCGTCCTTGCTTCGTCCCACAGTGGTGAGACTGTTTCACCCACTTCAGCTAGTAAGGCTGCCGTATAAACCGCACCCTTGATAGCGTTGGCAGTAATTTCAGGCGCCACAAAGAGACCTTGATAATAATCCCGATTGTTGCCAAGGCTAGCCCCTTCCTCACGACCAATACCGGCACACGTCAAGCGATTGGCAGCACGTTCAATCAATTCATGCTTTCCGACTATGTAGCCACCAGTTTTTGCATAGCCACCGCCGCCATTCTTAATTAGGGAGCCAGCCATCAAATCCGCACCGTATTCCGTAGGCTCATGTAGCTCTGAAAACTCGCCATAACAATTATCAATTAAAATAATCGTTTGCGGTGAAACCCGCCGAACCAGTGCAATCAGTTTGCGAATTTCGCTGACCGTCAGACTGGGCCGTGTCGCATATCCTCGTGACCGCTGTATCACGACCATTTTAGGTTGACTGGCAGCGACAACTTGTTGCACGCGATTAGCATCAACCGCGTCATTCTTTAACGGCACATAATCAAATTGAATCCCATAATCCTTCAGACTTCCTGGCTGATGACCCGCAATCCCAATTACCTGCTGCAAGGTGTCATATGGCATCCCGGTTAGATAAATTAATTCATCCCCTGGCAACAGATTGCCACTCATCGCAGTTGCTATCGTGTGCGTTCCGGATACAAATTGCGACCGTACTAAGGCATCCTCAGTTTTAAAGATACGAGCCCATATTCGATCCAATTTATCACGGCCTTCATCATTGGTCCCATAACCCGTACTACCGATTAAGTCACTCTCAGCGACTTGTTCCGCCTGAAAAGCCGCTAATACTTTATCTTCATTGGCTAACGCCTGTTGGTCGAGTTCTGCTAACCGTGGTGCAATCTTGCGTTCAACACACGCTACGATGTTTTTTAGTGCTGTAGGTAAATTATGCATGTAACCATGCCTCCACTTTCTGGATAATCTTAGTTTGACAGTCGGCATCCGTTAACGGGTCGAACCACGTCACGGGCAATTGATGCTTGAAATAAGTCAATTGTCGTTTAGCATAACGACGCGAAGCAGTCTTTAAGCGGGCAACACAAGTTGCTAAATCACTCGTACCCGCAAAATATGGAAAGAATTCCTTGTAGCCAATTGCTTGCTTGAGCTGATAGGTGCGCGCACGCTGGTCATAAACCTGCTGTGCCTCAGTAAGTAAACCTTGCTCCATCATCAGATCCACTCGGGCATTAATCCGGTCATAAATCAGTTGCCGATCACTCGCCAAGCCAATAATCAAATAATCATATCGTGGTTGAATATCAGCTTGCTGCTCTGAAAACTTTTGCCCCGTTCGATCGATAACACTGAGCGCTCTAAGAACACGTCGACTATTCGCAACGGGGATTTTGGCAGCTGCAGCTGGATCAACTGCCGCCAGCCGATTCCACACTCGCTGCGGTCCCACTTCCGAAAGTAAAGCTTCCCATTTGGGTTCAGTACCGGAGTTAATCAGTTCTTTTTCCCCAAGTTGTAATTTATTGACTAGTGCGCGGACGTATAAGCCAGTCCCACCCACTAGCATGGGTAGTTTTCCTTTATTGGCAATGTGGCTAATCGCCCGTGTGGCATCATCAACAAAAGTTTTAACTGAATAAGGTTCAAAAATTGAACGTGTGTCTAGTAAATAATGGGGACAGGCACGTTGTTCGGTAGCGGTTGGCTTGGCCGTCCCAATTGCCACCTCACGATAAACTTGCATTGAGTCACCTGAAACAATTTCTGTCCCCAGCACTGGCGACAATTGAATCGCAGTAGTGGTCTTACCGATAGCTGTTGGTCCTACAATGACCAATAATTTTTGCATTTGATTAACTCCGTCTTGCTTTGACTAGTTTCAATTAAAAGATAAAAAAAGCGCATTTAGCTACCTAAACGTGCTTCTATTTAATATTTAGAGGTCTTCGTTCGACCATCCCAATTTTCCATTCCTTGCTTCAAATAATGGATTGAGCCAAAGCTCTTCTTTTTCAAAAAACGTGCCGCACGCAAGGTCACAGTCAACGAATCAGAATAGAGGAAAACCGGCAAATCTAACCGCAAATCCTGGTACTTATATTTGAGCATCGCATAAGGAAAATTTCTAGCACCCTCAATATGTTCACGCTTAAAAGGAGCTGTCTCACGCAAATCAACGATTTGTGCCTTATGCATCCCAGCTTTAAACGTTTCATTGGTCAATTCGCCGCCGATTGATTTTGCCGTGATGCGATTGAACAACCAGAAACCACCCATTAACAAAATAATAACCAGTAAGACAAGGTCAATAATAATTAAAAAATTCGACATTACAAAAATCCTTCCTGATAGTACCTCAAGGTATGATAACGCTAAACTGTCTGCTTGACTATCATTTTCCAGAATGTAACTCTAATTCGTATTCATGGGTCAAAACCATTTTAGCCAATAAATACGTCTTCTTATCAAGTAACCCCGCCTGATAGACCCGATCGAGTTCCAGTGCCATTAACTCAATATCCCAGATTCTTTTACCGACGTGAACGAGTACCCCATACTTCTCGAGTAATTGCTGTACATCATATAATGTTCTCATTAGTATGAAATCACCATGCCAATTCTAACGGTTGCCACGACATAAAAAATCAGCAAAGCAGCTGCTACGACACGAGCTTTACATGGCCAACTTGCCAACTCATGACTTCCTAGCAGAATAGCGAGCAAGAAGCCTGTAACCACACCGCCGATGTGGCCCATGATATCGATACCACTAGTAAACACATCTAAAATAAGATTAATGGCAACTAACATGAAGGCTTGGCGGCCTAAAAAGCGACTGTAGGGATTTTGCCGATTATGCCAGCTCATGGCTAGCATTGCTCCCAGTAATCCAAACAAAGCCGTTGAGGCGCCCGCACTAATGGTATTATCACTGCCAAAAGCTAGGCTCAGCAAGTTACCACCAATCCCAGCTAACAAATAAAGCGTTAAAAAGCGCCAGTGCCCAAACAGCTGTTCTAATAGTTGGCCGAGATAATAAATAAAGACCACGTTGGAAACTAAATGCATCAGCCCAATATGCAAGAATTGCGCCGTAAATAGTCGCCACCATTGTCCCGCTGATACGACAATATAGTTGTTCATTGCACCAAACCGATAAAGGACCACGGAATTGCTAGATCCGCCAGCGAAAATCTCAACTAAAAAGATAATAAATAATACCGCTACAATTCCAGTCGTCATATAAGTGCGTGATAATTGTGCTTTATTCATAATTGTCACCTAAAATAGCAGTTGGCGTAATTAAAGTTTGTACTGGTATATCGAATGACTCAACTGGCCACGTGGGCTTTTGAAAGGCCATGACCTGATTGACCAAGCTAACCGTTTTAATTTCTGGATGTGCTGCTAAAAAGCGATCGTAATAACCACCACCAAAACCAAGACGGTAGTGCTGCTGCAAATCATATGCTAGCCCTGGGACAATAATCAAATCTAAATTATTCTTGACTTCAGCTTGCTTGTCGACCACTTCTAATACGCCCATCTTAGTAGGACGCAAACGACTATTATAGCGATATTTCACAAATTCTAACTGTGGTTGTGGAGTTACTCGTGCCAAATAAACTGACTTGCCTTGCTCCCACAAATTCGCAATCAATTGTGACGTGTCAACCTCAATTGGTAAACTAATGGTAACGCCAATCGTGTTCGCCTGCTCCAGTAATTTTGATTTCTTTAATTGTGCTAATAATGCTTGGTCTTCTCTGGCTTTGGCTGGTGTTGCGGCGAATTGTGCTAATGCTGTGCGAAGATCCCGTCGTACCTGCTTTTTATCCATTTCGAGGCCCCATTTCCAATCTGTACAAAAAAAGCAGGCCTAGCAGCCTGCTCTTTTAGTTAATTACTTAGTTTCACGATGAAGGGTAACCTGTCTATCAACAGGACAAAACTTCTTCAAAGCTAAGCGTTCCGGATGCTTACGCTTGTTCTTTTTAGATAAATAACTTCTGTCGCCACATTCGGTGCATTCTAAAATGATGTTGTCTGCCATCTTTTTCACCACCTAAAATATAATATTTAACTAGGTCATTTTAACATTTTTATATAACTTTGACTAGACTAGTTCCCTACTTTATCCGATGCAATTGGAAATACTTAGTCACCATCGCACGTGCTACCTGTAAGGTAAACGTCCCTTCTTGCTCCGGATCAAGTCCAGGAAAGACAATTGCCACCGCCAATTTAGGATTGTTAGTTGGCGCATAACCGGCAAAAGTTGCATTAATCAGTTCCGTATTATAATTATGATTCGGACGTTTTGGGTTGTAATAAAAAGTTTGAGCTGTCCCCGTTTTAGCTGAAATAGCAGGTTTTACGTCCTTTAATTTATGGGCTGTCCCCCAGGCATTCGTCCCATGAACAACCCGCCAAAGCCCGGTACGTACAACATTTAATTCCGACTGTGTCCAAGGAATTCGCAATTGCACACTAGGCTTTTCATTATAGGTGACATTAACTTGCTTACCATCAGTACTGGTCCGCCCGACGCTTTGAACGATGTAGGGTTGCATCCGATAACCGCCATTGGCAATCGTGGAAATATACTGCACCAATTGAATTGGTGTGTAAGCATCATAGTTTCCGTAAGACAGGTCAAGTACTGAACCTGACAAAATATTACCGGCAGCGTTATAAGATTTCCCTTCAATCCCAGAAATTTCACCTGGTAAGTCAACCCCAGTTTTAGCGCCTAAACCAAACATGGCGAAATTACGTCTTAACTTATCAAAGGCATTATTGGGCATTGAAATATAACGTTTAGGAACATACTGTGCCTTTACCCACTTCAAAGCCAAATGCATCATATAGATGTTGGATGAAACTTCTAGGGCAGTTTCAGCATCAAGTGCACCAAAAGTTCCAATTGGATATACTGATTTTTTAACAGCTGATCCTGGTAGATAGATTGCTGTATCTGGCAGTGTATTATTGGTTGGACTAATGACATGGTTCATCAAAGCACCCGATACCGTTGCCCCCTTAACAACTGACCCCATAACAAAAGATTGATTAATGACCCCCAGTGCGTTATCCGTAATTTTACCAGAATTAGTATCACGGTTTAATCCAGCAATGGCTAATAAAGCACCAGTCTGTGGGTTCATAGCAATGGCATAAGCACCATTAGAATAACGGGCTGCACCTGACGCAACCGCACTACGGAAGACGCTACTTAAGCTGGCTTGAACTTCTTTTTGATATTTAGCATCAATTGATAAAACTAAACTAGCACCAGATTGTCCCGGATAAACCTGCTTGGTTTGTTGGATATCGCCATTACTTTTAGTCGTAACAGCACTCGTCGCCTTGGTTCCCTTTAAGAGGGCTTCATATTCTTTTTCAAGGTAAGAGATCCCAACCCGATCATTACGGGAATAGCCTTGCGACAAGTAGTAATGTAAATTATCGCTTGGCAGCCCACTTTTTTCAGTTGAAACGGAACCAATAATACTCTGAATAGAGGAACCATTCGGGTAGTTGCGCTCCCAATCTGTCCCAATACCGACGCCTGGTAAAACTGATAAGTGTTCACCAACTGCGGCTAACTCTTTGGCCGTCAAATCTTTATTCTTTAAATAGATAGTGGATAGCGTATAAGCACCCGAAATCTTATTATAGATTAAGGCAGCTGTGCGTTCTCGCAGATTTAACTGAATTTTTTCCTTCTCAACTTGGGCGAGCAAATTTTTATAGAGCGTTGATGCATCTAGCTCATCACCACTAGCGTCATAGCGCTGATGACGCGGCAATTTTTTAGTTTCGGCAGCGTTATTAGTCGGATTTGCCAAATAATAGTCAGCAATTGCAGAATTTGACGGTTTTTCATTGTCAATTTTTATATAATAACTGAGAGCATTCGAAATTTGATAAATTTGTTTGCTTGTAGTCGTTGTGCTCTTGGTATAAGTGATTGCATTATTGGCCTTATTACCGACCAAGATGCGACCTTGCGAATCATACATAACGCCGCGTGGCACCTGACCCGAGATTGTACTGGAGTCAGTCTTGCTAACTTCGGCCTTAAATTGCGCCCCGTATCCTAGTTGTAAATAGGCCAGCTGCGCAATTAATAATGTAAATAAAATAAAAATAACGCCCAAAATAATTCTCATTCTAATTGGCGTTGAGGCAGCTTTCTTCGAACCTGTCCCGTTGTTTTTTCTAAAATAGTCCACGTGTCTTGTCCTTTGCTAAAGCTGTAAGTATTCTAACAAAAAGCAGCTTGCAATGCCATCATTCCAGAAAGGCTTAGCGAATTTTTAACGATGTTTAAAACTCAAACAAATCATCAGTTAATCACCAAAATTACCTTTATTCTCAGTTTCATTATCCCACTCATCATTTTCAGTAGCTATTTTCTTTATCATCATAGTGGGATTTTAACGGTTGATCTGGGCCAACAATATGTTGATTTTTTATCATTCTATCAGCAAAACATCTTCCATCAGCCCTTAAAATTCATTTATAGTTTTCAAAATGGTCTCGGAAATTCGATGTTAGGGACTAGTGCCTACTATTTGCTTAGCCCTTTTAATTTGCTGTTATTACTATTTCCTACATCCCAATTACCAGCTGCTATTTTCTGGCTAATTGCTATCAAAGTTGGTGCAATTGGTCTGAACAGCTATTGGTATTGGCAACGTAAAACAAGCATGCCGATAGCTTTAGCCGCTAGTAGCGCTTTTGCCTTATCTGGCTTTGTTGTCGCCAATCATTTTAACTTGATGTGGCTTGACTCAGTGATATTACTTTCCTGCTTGATAGCAAGTCTTGACCGCCTCCTAACAGACCAGCCGCAACACCTCGTACTAATCACCTTCTTGCTTTGGGTAACTAATTTTTACACTGGCTATATGGTGCTAGTCTTTGGCCTGTGTTACTTCTTAAGTCAGAACTTATTGCATGGCTGGCGCAATGCCCGCTGCTGGCGATATCTCAAATTAAGCCTGATTGGGAGCGCACTTGCCAGTTTTATACTGTTTCCTACCCTGATTGAATTACTCCAAGGAAAAGCAGCTGGGAGTGCTCATTGGCAGCTCATCTGGCAGTTTCCATTAGCACATTTACTGGGAAAACTGACAATTGGTAGTTATAATTTCCACGAAATGGAAGCGGGATTACCCAACATTTTCATCACTTCGGCGTTACTGGTCGCCGCCACTGCCTACTTTTTCAATACGCAAATTAGCAAGCGCACTCGGCTGATTAATGGCTTGTTATTAGCCTTTTTAATTTGTTCATTGAGCTTCACACCACTCGTCTTAGGTTGGCAAATGGGGCAATTTCCAGTTTGGTATCCGGGTCGCTTTAGTTTTATTATCAGCTTCTGGCTGTTAGAACTGGCCGTCGGCCAATTCAGCCAACTGCCACAGTTCAATTGGCGACAATTATGTGGATTATTGATTTTAGTAGCCGGACTGATCAGCTATTGGCTGATTAAAAGGTCACAATGGCCCTATCTAGATCAGCATGAACTGATAATCACGATTAGTTTTGTTGTCATTGGGATTATTTTCATCACCCTCATACCACGCTCGCCACAACTATTTCGGATGTTAATTTTGCTGACCGTGCTGCTTGAAGCTGGCACTAACCTTTATTTCAGCTTGGGTCACTTGTCATATCAGCGCGATGCTGATTACCGTAACTATACCCAAAATGTTAAAAGAGCTAGTGACTATCTGCAACAACACGATGCCAGTTTCTTTAGGGTAGACAAAACCTTCTTTCGGTCTGACAATGACAGTTTCTCTGATAATTTCAATAGCCTTGCTAATTTTAACTCGATCACCAATCAGGCTAGCTTAAAATTCATGGCAGCCTTAGGATATCTCCACAATAGTAATTCCTATACTAACCATGGCGGAACCGCACTAACTGACGCGTTACTAGGCGTAAAATACTATTTACAACCTAATTTTTCGGATGAGCATTTGAAGCAGCAAGATCGCATGACCTACAATAATCGCAATAATCGCATCGATGTGAATCAGCAAAAACTGATTCACACCCAGCCGCAACTATTACTCTATCGAGCAACTGCGCTGCCATTAATTTTTTTAAGTCAACCTCAGAGGTCGCCACATTTTGAAAGCGACCAACCAATCAAGAATCAGCAGCGCTTTTATCAAACTATTTTTGGCAAACAAACCAGCTTATTCCATCGCAACCGCTGGCCACATGCGGTCCTCAAACATGCCAAGCGCGTGGCGAACCAACCGCAACATTACCAGCGTCAAGCATCACACCAATTTGCGAGTGTCAGTTTAACTTATCAGGTCAGAACCAGTGACACTTATTATCTCGAACTTCCCCGCCAATTAAATAGCACTAACCTCACCCTGATGGTCAATGGCGTTAAGCTGACTAACGAAGTTCGAGAGGAGCAAACCCAGTTAATTAATATTTGTCAGCAAGCTAAAGGACAAACTTTAGCCATCAAGCTAACTTTTTCTAGCCCTTCACTAGACCTCACCACTATCAAGCTGTGGCGGTTAAACCAACGTGTGCTGCATCAACGACTAAAACATTACCAGTTAGCACAACCGACAATCTGTGAAGTGAGTCCACTACAATTAAGTGTCACGCCCTTCACGTTGAAACGAACAAAAATTGTTAATTCAACCATCCCTTGGAGTGCGAATTGGCTTGTCTTTGATCACGGGCACCTATTAAAAACGCAGCGTTTTCTCCAGACGTTTGTTGCAGCCAAATTAGCTCCTGGAAAACATCAATTGACTTATTATTATCTTCCGCGAGAATTACTGGTCGGCCTGCTGATTTCATTATTAACATTGCTCGTTTGGCTTAAATTCAAAATAGTGCTAAGCCATTAGTACCACTCAAAAAGCCCGATAGGAATTCCTACCGGGCTTTTTTTAACCATTACGCAAGCTGACTCAAGTGCTTCTTAATCTTAGAAGCTGAAGACGTCAATTTAGCTTGCTCATCACTCGTTAAACTCAACGGAATGACTGCTTCAACCCCCGCTTTACCAATAATGGCTGGATAACCAATGTAAGTTTTAACTTCTGGCACATAGACAGAAGCGGGCGCATACAACCGACTATTGGTAAAGACTGCTTGAATTAAGCGCGTTGCACAAGTGGCAATTGCATAACAAGTATAGCCTTTGCCAAAAGCGACTTTCATCGAATTCTTATTCGGTTGGGCCGATAAGCGAGCCTGAGTTGCTTCATCAAACAACTGGACCGCAATTCGATTATTAACTCGCACGGTTGACCAAGCAGTAAACTGACTAGAACCATGCTCACCGAGGACGTAACCAATCACATTCTTAGGATCTTCATGTAGTGCTTCACCAACAATCCGCTGCATACGCGCAGTATCCAAAAAAGTCCCAGTCCCAAAGACTTGTTGCTGCGAAAGACCAGTCGTTTTTTGTAAAATGGTGGTGATTGCATCGCAAGGGTTCGAAATGTTAATCAGAATTCCATGAAAACCACTGGCTTTGATTTGGGCACCGACTTGCTTAGCATTCTTAGCATTAATGTCAAATTCCGCAAAACGGTCTCCCGTTTTAATCGTGGCCGCAATATCACCAAAGGCAGTAACCACAATGTCAACATCCCGCAAATCAGCCCAATTACCCCACTTGAGTTGCACATGGCTATCATTACGCGCTAAGGTATCACTCAAATCGTTGTATTCAGCTTCGACCTTTTGCCGATTTTGATCAAGTAATACCAATTCATCGACGTATCCATGCGTAAACAAGGTATACGATACTGTTGCACCAACATGCCCTAATCCAATAATTCCAACTTTTCTCATTAGGAATCTCCTTCGTTGTTAGCAAAAAGGAGTAGAACATTTGCCCTACTCCCCTAAGGTTAACTATACATTTGCCTTAACATCCGTAATAGTGACATCAAATTGACCACCAGGGGTCGTAATTGTCACCGATTCACCCTTTTTATGCCAAAGCAATGCTTTGGCAATCGGCGAATCGTTTGAAATTTTACCGCTTAACGGATCAGATTCATCACTACCGACAATTGTATAAGTCTCTTCGTCAGTTTCTCCAGCTTCTAAAAAAGAAACTGTCTTACTGATAGCAACTTCGTTGGGATCAACCGCATCAGCATCAACCACTTGAGCATACTTAAGCATCTCTTCAACTTGCTTAATTCTATCCTCAACATGGCTTTGTTCATCCTTAGCAGCATCATATTCAGAATTTTCTGACAAATCACCAAAAGAACGCGCAATCTTAATACGCTGAATGACTTCTGGCCGCTTGACTAATTTCAGCTGTTTTAATTCTGCCTCAAGTTTAGTTTTGCCCTCGGCAGTCATCGGATATGTTTTCTCTGCCATTATCTCCACTCCCATTTAGTTAAATCACTATGCACTGATAAATGATATTGGTTTCATGACGGTCTGTCAACTACTAACGAACACTTGCCTGTAATTTTGTTTCAAGTGCCGTAGTAACTGCAGCCATTTTCTCATTAACCAAATCATCAGTTAACGTGGCTTTTTCGTTTAAGAAAGTGAGTTGATAGGCTAAGCTCTTCTTCCCAGCAGCCAGATGCTCCCCCTGATAGACATCAATCACACTCAACTTAACTAAATAGTGGCCAGCCGCTTGACGAATCGCTGCCATGACACTCTGATTGCTTTGAGATTGATCGACTAAGACAGACAAATCACGTGACATTGCTGGGAATTTCGGTGCGGGTTTAGCTTGCGTACTCGTTGGTAAGTAGTGGCTCAATTGTTCCAAATCGAGCTCATAGCCGTATAATTCGCTATTACGCAGTGGCTTTTCCGTCTGAGTTAAAGCATGGCTAACCATCCCGATAAAGCCAACATAGTCACCCTGCACATAAATACCAGCCGTTCTTGTGGGATGCATCCCCGCAATTTCTTCAGCCCGATACTCAATATCCGTTAACCCAAGCGCTGTAAAGAGATTCTCCAGTTGTCCTTTAACAAAATAAAAATCAACCGGGGCTTCATCATGTTCCCAATTATTACGGTAAACATGCCCACTATATAAGGTAGCCACATGCTCATGTTCATTAAATTGACCATCTGCATGATCATAAGTCCGGCCTTGTTCAAAGAAAGCCAATTCTGTTTCCTTGCGAGCAAAATTATAGCTAGCAGCATCTACCAGTCCTGTCAATAAATTTTGCCGCATCACCGAGCGACTTGAATTCAGTGGCATCTTAACTTCAGCAACTGGTTGAACTGCTTTGGTAAATAACGTGGCCCGCGCTTTGGAAGTTAACGAATATGAGAGTGCCTCCATTAACCCTTGCCCCTGCAGGAAGTGCTTGACATGACGCATGAATAATTCAAAATTAGCATAGCCCCCTTGCGTTTCAGCCAATAATGGTTGCTTCGATTTCAAATTATCATAGCCATATAAACGGCCCACTTCCTCGACCAGATGAGCAGGAATCGTAATATCCCACCGTCTAGCGGGAACAGCAACGGTCAATTGATCCCTTGCCACTTGCGTCTCAAAATTAAGACGGTTAAACAAAGCAACCACTTGATCAGCAGTTAAAGTGGTGCCTAATACTTTATTCAAATAGCTAAACGTGGTTTTCACCATTACTGGTTTGCGTCCAGTATCGCTCCCCTTAAGCACGCCATCAAGAATGGTTGCACTGGCTTCATTTCTTAAAAGTAGCGCAGCCATATCAAGCGCTTTTTGGGTATTATCCCAGTTGATGCCTTTTTCAAAGCGGCTAGAAGCTTCTGTCCGATTAGCATGCCGCAAAGCACTTTTACGCACAAGGGTTCCATCAAAAACTGCTGCTTCCAAAATCACTTCATGACTATCTGGCATTACTTCGGAATTTAACCCGCCCATGACACCAGCTAACATTACCGGTTGATTACCATCAGTAATCACGATATCAGCTGGGTCTAAAGCGACTTCCTTCTCATTAAGCAGTGTCAGGGTTTCATCTGGCTTGGCCAGCCGAACACTCAGTTTTCCGGTCTTGAAAGTCCGAGCATCGTAGGCATGCATCGGCTGACCGGTCAGCAGCATGATATAGTTGGTGACGTCAACCACGTTATTAACTGGGCGAATGCCGGCATTCCATAAACGGGTTTGCAACCACAATGGGCTTTCCACGATTTTAACCCCAGTGACTTTTCGCAAATAGAATTTTGGTGCTAGCTTCGCATCTACCGCAGCCGTTAACGTACTTGTCCAATCAGAGCCATCCGCTTTTAAATTCACCGGCTCAACTTTAACAGGTTGATCAATAATTGCCCCGACTTCATAAGCTGCGCCTTCCATTGATAGGGTATCGGCACGGTTCGGCGTAATATCAAAGTCTAACAGGTAATCGTCCATCCCTAACGCATGATAGACATCTTCGCCAGGCTGGATGTTACTTCCTTTAGGAAAGACAAAAATACCATCACGATACTTCACAGGCACGACACTATCGCTAAAGCCGATTTCTTGTAAGCCACAAATCATCCCATTTGAGACAATACCGCGAATCTTACCACGCTTAATCTTCTCATTACCAGCAATTCTAGCACCATGTAAAGCCACAATGACCATTTCATCAGTAGCAACATTCGGCGCACCACAAATGATCTGAATTGGTTCAGCTTCCCCCACATCAACCATGCACTGATGTAAATGTGTTCCCTCCAGCTTGATGCAATTCAAGACATGACCGGCAACTAATTTCTTAAGACCAGTAGCCGGATGCTTGACCTCAGCAATTTCCACGCCAGTCCGCGTAATCTTTTCTGCTAAAGCATGTGGTTCTACTTGAAGCTTGACAAAATCTTTTAACCAATTATACGAAACTAGCATTACTTCTCCTCCTGACGAAATTGGGCTAAGAAACGAACATCATTCGTATAGAAATCACGAATATCATCCACCCCATACTTCAAAATAGCAAACCGGTCTAAGCCTAAACCAAAGGCAAATCCGCCATAGACATTAGAATCAATCCCCGCATTTTCAAGAACGTTGGGATGAACCATACCAGCACCTAGGACCTCAATCCAACCAGTTTCCTTACAGATTGAACAACCCTTACCGTCACAATTAAAGCAAGAAACATCCATCTCAACTGAAGGTTCAGTAAACGGAAAGTAACTCGGACGCAAACGCGTCTCGCGGTCGGCACCAAATAAATGCTTGGCAATCATTTCCAACGTCCCTTTTAAATCGGACATCGAAACATTGCGATCCATCACTAGCCCCTCCATCTGCATAAATTGATGGGAGTGCGTTGCATCGTCATCGTCACGCCGATAAACTTTACCAGGACCCACCATTTTTAATGGTCCTTGGCTAAAGTCATGCTTTTCTAACACGCGGGCTTGATCACCTGAAGTTTGACTCCGCAGTAAATTCTCATTGTCAATGTAGAAAGTTTCCTGCATATCGCGGGCAGGATGATCTTTAGGCAAATTCATCATTTCAAAACAATAATGATCAGTTTCAATTTCTGGCCCTTGAACGACCTGATAGCCTAAGCCAATAAACAAGGCCTCTAAGTCATCTAAGATAAGATAGACTGGATGTTTAGCACCTAGACTAAGCCGCTTACCTGGCAAGGTCACGTCAATTTTCTCAGCTGCAAGCTTCTGGGCAACCAGCGCTTGGGCAAGGTCATAACGTGCTTGAGCAAGCTGCTCATTGAATAAATCACGTACTTCGTTGACTAATTGCCCTACTTGCCGACGTCGTTCTGGCGCAACTTCACGCATCGCATGCAAAATTTCGGTTAAAGCCCCTTTTTTACCCACTAGTTCCACGCGTACATCATTCAATTTCTGTGTATCTGCCGCAGCATTAATCTTTTCCAAACCACGCCCACGCAGCTGGTCTAATTTTTCCAATAAGTCCATGGAGATTTCCCTTTCCAAACAAAAAGCCTCATCCCTTCAAATAGGGACGAAGCTTCGCGGTACCACCCTAGTTTAGTTTCAATCGAAACTACACTCAAGCATTCGATAACGGTGAATACCGGAATTGATTAAATTCTACTCACAAGATGAAATTCACCATATCACTCAACATGACTCTCAGTCATTGATCATGTTCCCTGTTCGAGCTACCATAGCTACTAGTCTTGGTCTTAGTCGTTCATATCATAGAATACGGCAAACGCCAATCGCATGCAAGCCTCTAAACCCATTTATCGGCCCAGTGATGCACTTGATCGAAAACTGGCTTTAAATCCGCTCCCTTAGGCGTTAATACATAAGAAATGATACCAGTATGCGCATCGACATTACGCTTAACAATTTGCTCTTGTTCGAGTTCTTTGAGTCGTTCGACCAGTACACGATCAGAACATGCCTCAATACAACGTGCTAAATCTCGAAAACGCATATACCGGGTATCGCAAAGTAAGCTGATAATAAGCCCATTCCATTTTTTGCCAATGATTTGAAAGGCATTGATAAAATGATGACACAGCTCATAATCTAACGAATTACAGCCTGAGTCTGCCTTTGTGTCTGCTTCTGCCATAGCTACCCCCTATCGCTTTGATGACGGTCTTGATGACCACTATTATAACGGGTTTAGCTTACTAAATACAAGTAAAAACGCCAAAATTAGGCAAAATGATAAATCATAATGCCCGCTGCAACAGCCGCATTCAACGACTCAGCCTGACCATGAATGGGAATATACAACTTAGCAGTTGCTGCTGTTGCCACCTCAGGTCTAATCCCATGCGCCTCATTTCCAATCACCAAAGCCAACTCCGCTACTGGTTCAAAGTTAGCCAAAGATTGGGCCGACTCATCTAACACACTTGCATAAACTGGGATATCAGCTTGTTTAAATTGCGTGACCACATCCATCAAATCAGCACTCAAAAGCTCCAAGTGGAATTGACTACCCTGCATGGCACGTTGCACTTTAGGATTATATAAATCAACACTACCTTGTGCTAAAATCACCCCATTGAATCCGGCCGCATCTGCAGTCCGAATAATCGTGCCAACATTGCCGGGATCAGCTAATTGATCAAGTAGCACCCATTTGCCATAATTAAAATTGAGCTGTTTGGGCTGCCCCATCTTTAAAACCATAAAAATCTCTTGACTGGTTTTAGTGGCGGCTAAATGATGGGCAATGGCCTTATTGATTAGAATGATATTATCAGCTGCCAGATCCAATTGATAATCAGTCTCTGCCTGTTGCAAAGCCGGCTCTGTCCCCAAAATATAGACAGGCTTACGATGACTCTTTAAAGCTTCCTCGAAGAGGTGAAAGCCTTCAATGAGATAAAGGCCCGTTGCTTCACGGCCCTTTTTTTCGACCAATTTACTAAGCCGCTTTACCAATGGATTGTTAACTGAACTAAGTTGTTGCATAACGATGCTCCTTTCCTTCTAGTTTAACCAAAAAAAGCCCGTTTGAACATGGTAAAATTAAATCAACCACCAATGGCAACCTATGATAGGAGGTTCAAGATGGAAACAGTTAAATTAACCATACACGGACGCGTCCAAGGTGTCGGCTTCCGCTGGAGTGTGCAAACTCTTGCGACAGCTCTGAAACTCAACGGTGATGTTGCTAACAATGCCGATGGCAGCGTGACAATTCACTTACAAGGAACACCAGAACAAATCAACACTTTTAAAGCAAAATTATCGCATCGCCTTAGCCCATTTTCTAAGATTACGGAAATTACCCAAGAGATTAGCCCAAATTCGCCAAAAATGGCTGATTTTCATGTATTATATTAACTATTGAACAGAAAGTGAGACACTAAAACTTAATGAAAAAAATACATCAATATTTATTAGTTGGTGGTAGTCTAGCTGGCGTCATGCTACTACTCTCTGGTTGTGCCAATGGTACTAATCAAAAGCAACTGCCAACTGGCTTGTTCGGCTTTGTCTATCACCTCATTGGACTACCACTACAACATATTATGTTGCAGATGGCACACGCCATTGGCAACAATGGTGCAGGTTGGGCAATTGTCATTGTAACCATTATGGTACGAATTATTTTGATGCCATTGATGCTTAATCAACAAAACAAGAGCATCACCCAGCAAGAAAAAATAGCACGCTTGCAACCACAGATGAAGCTAATCCAAGCGGCAATGCGCCAAAAGGATATCAACCGTGATCAGCAAATGCAACTATCCATGTGGCAACGGGATTTGTATCAGAAAAATAACTTATCCTTAACTGGTGGCATTGGTTGTTTACCATTGCTACTACCATTACCAGTAATGTGGGGCATTTACGATGCCGTCTTCTATTCAAAAGCATTGTCAGCCGCTAGTTTCTTTGGGATTTCTTTAAGTCAAAAATCACTTTCATTAGCGATTGTGGCAACTGTATTCACCTTAGCCCAAAGCTACTTATCAACGATTGGGATTCCCGCTGAACAAAAGAAGACCATGCAGTCAATGCTCTTACTTAATCCAGTGATGACGTTATTCTTCAGTTTGTCATTTCCGGGTTCAGTGGCGCTATATTGGACCGCTGCCAACTTTGTCTTAATGTTACAACAATTGATTATCACCTTCGTGTTAATGCCACGCGTTAAAGCACGCATTGCCAAGGAACTCAAGGACACACCAGTTGTTGAAGTAGTGACTTCAGAAAAAATTGCAGCCTTGTTTAACGGTTCAACTAAGAATCAAAACAATCAAACTAATACGAACTTACACAATAATATCAGAAATCGTAACCAGGGTAAGCAGCGTCATCATAAATAGCTAGAGAAAAATTAAACTAGAATCTTTAAAAAAAGCGCTTGTTAACAGTTAGCTAACAAGCGCTTTTTTTATTACCTATGAAGCCTTAATGGTCTGCCGATCCTTGAGTTCAGCTAAATGACTGACTTCTTTATCAGTTAAAATCGGAAATGTCAGCTTAAATTGACTTCCCTGACCGACCGCTGACTCAACCCCAATCTTACCATGATATGAAGTAACAAGTTTCTGCGCAATCGCTAGCCCTAAGCCATTACCACCTTTTTCTCGGGTACGTGCTTTGTCAACGCGGTAGAACCGATTAAAGATTTTCGCCTGATCGACTTTGGAAATCCCTTCACCGAAGTCCTGAACGATAATAATCACTTCTTTATCGGTAACACCAGCCGAAATATTAATTTGGTGCCGTGTAGTGGAATATTTAATGCCATTATCAACCAAAATCACTAGTAATTGCTCAAGATGATCCCGATAAATTTGAATCTGGGTAGCAAGCGGCAAATCATCCAAATCAAGTTGCAACTTAAAATCTTTATGAACAAGGGCCAAATCATTGACCACCCGACTTAAGACCTCGGAAACATTAGTTACTTCATATGGATAGCTAACATTAATCTGTTCAGCTCGTGTCAGATCCAGCATCTCTTGAATTAAATGTTTCATCCGATCGGCTTCCTGTAGGGAGGCATTGATAGATTCATTTAAAATCTCGGGATCTTCTTTACCCCACCGCTCTAGCATGCTGAGATGTCCTTCAATGACTGCTACCGGCGTACGCAACTCATGCGAGACATCAGAAACAAACTCTTTTTGCTGTTCAATATAGCGCTGCATGCGATCCAACATTTGGTTAAATGAATCTGCTAAATCTTGCAGCTCATCATGTCGATGTGACCCCTTGATTCGCACGTCGCTATTCGGATCTTGATTGACCTGTCGTGCCACTTTTGCAATGGCTTTGATTGGTTTTACCACACTCGTCACAACAAAGTAAGACACGATTGTAAAACTTAGAATCGCAACAATTGAAATAATAACCATCCACCGGAGTAAACTCGTCATTAAATGATTGTAGTCACTCATGTTATTAGCAACGACAATATACCCAGTCGTATTCCCCGTATCATTCGATTGTACAGGACTATAGGTATGAAGCACCATCCCACTTCTTGATCGCTGTAGCACCTTAGCACTGCTACGCTTAGCTGGTAGCGTTGGCGTCGTATTACCGGTGGCAAAGACCACCTCATGGTGCAGATTATAGACCGCAACACTAATATCAGGATTAGAAATGGACGATACTAAGTCATCATTAAAGGCATTGCTATCACTTTTAGCCCCCGTAATAGCTGGACCACCACGCAACAAACGCCTTGTACTAGGTGATAAGGCTGGTACCACATTAGCAATCTGCAATTCACCACGGATGCTGGTCAAGCTGTCATCCAATGTCGAGACAACTTTGCTGCTGACATCTTCTTGCTGTGATAAGCTTTGACGACTGGTAATTTTGTAAACCACAATCGAGAAAATAACAAAAGAGACCGTGATGGTCATCATCACAACAGTCATCCATCGAAAAACGATTGATGAGCTACGGGTCTCTTGTCTGTTAGTCTTTTTCTTATTTTTTTTAGCTTGACTGGTACGTTGGTTATTGGACATCGTCTTCATCTCTCACCATATACCCTGTTCCACGAACAGTTTTAATATATGAGGGGCGACCAGGTAAGTCAATCTTATTACGAAGATAACGAACATACACTTCAACCACATTGGTTTCAATGTTAGACTCCGGCCCCCAAATTTTGCTTAACAACTGCTCGCGACTAACAACGTTGTTTTTATTCGCAATTAAAATTGTTAATAAATTGTATTCGCGTTTGGTCAAATCAATCGCCTTACCATCACCACGATGAACAATTCGATTAGCGGTCTCAATCGTTAAATCTTTGAAATGCAAAATCTTTTGTTGGTTAGCACCACTACCGCGATGTGCATCTTTTTCAATCTTAACCCGGCGCAAAACCGCACGTAACCGCGCTAATAATTCTTCAATGGCAAATGGCTTGACAATATAATCATCTGCACCATGATCAAGACCAGAAACGCGATCAATCACTGAATCACGTGCCGTCATCATAATAATCGGCGTCGTTTTCACTTGCCGAATTCGGCGTGCAATTTCGAGCCCATTTAAATCTGGCAACATCAAATCAAGTAAAATGGCACTGAAGTCTTCTTTAAGTGCGTCTTCTAATCCAGTACGCCCATTGCTCTCAACGACCACTTCATAATTTTCATGCTGCAGCTCTAATTCAACGAACCGAGCTAAATTCTTTTCATCTTCGATAATTAAAATTTTTGCCATTTGTGTGAGACCCTCATCTTTAGGATAATGCCCTAAATTTAAATTAAAAAATTCACATTAATTAAATTTTACTTGATTATAAAATGTTTTTCAAGGTTAAATCAATATTCTATAGTGATTCATCTGGTTGCTGCACTAATCGGCCGGTTGATTCTTGAAAAGTGCCTCCAGTTTTTTAAAGGCTGGGTTGCCCTTAGCTGGCTTATCTTTATCCTTAGCTTCTGAAACAACTTTCCAGCCCTTGCCAGACGGATATATATCATTTTGCGCTTCTTCTGGAGTCAGAATTGTGGTTGGAATATGGAGCAATAGATTGTCCTCAACTGCCCTTTGAACATCAATGACACCCTCATGAATCTGAACAATGAGCTGCTCATGTTCATCCGCTTCCTCCTTGGTCGGCTCATGATCCGCATAGTCTTCAGCAAAAGAAAAATTTTCATGATAAGCTACTGGCGCCAAACTACGGCTAGATGGCACTACCAAATCAGCGACGACATGGAACGTCCCACTCACAAACGGTTCAAGATATACCAGCTCACCGACGACGTGAACATTTTTGGCCTGCTGCAGAATAGCCACACTACGCTTAAAAAACGCTGGTGACAACACGACTTCTTCATTGATAGCGTTTGGTTGCCCAGCGTTATTTTTAAGATTTAAATAATTAAATTTCAACATGTTATACCTCAATTGGACGGCGACCAAAGTTTTGATCGACTCCCATTAGTTGTTCAAATAATCGATCTACCCGAACTTGTAATTGTAAGGAACCCTCGCTGGCACGTTTGCGGTCAACTCTTGAGACGAGTGCTACTTCGCTATGCTTACGCAAGTGGCGTAAATATTTACGCCCACGTTTACTGTAACCTAAGACACACAATGATGGCTGTTTTTCACTCGCAGCGACATCTTCGGGAGTAACGTTTAATAGCGTATACAAACAAAGCCGACGTAAGCGTGAATATGTATAACGTTTTGACTTTACTTGACGTAAAAATTCGGTAAAATTACGGGCCAAATGAATTTCGGCTTTCAGTTTATATTCAAGCCCCTCACTCATTTGATAGATAGTCTGTAGTTCAGCAATACTAGCCGTCTCCAAGTGATATTTCAGAAATGGAAATAAGCTATTCCAGCTTGGATAAATCGGTTGCTGAAGTAGCTGCGCACGTTCTGTCGCAGGTAGCCAAGGCGCTAAATCTGCTGTTTGCCCTTGCTGCTGAATCAAATTCCGGATTGCACTCGCACTTTGCACCACACCACTACGTTCAAGTGAGGCATCATGCCCGCCACCAATACGATTCACAGCGATTAGCTGGAGTGGCTCCCCCAGCTGATAATTGCTGACGGCGTAGGCCAACCCCAAGATAGCATTGGGCTGACTCACTTCATACCCCACTTCACGTGCTACCATCTGATTATATTGGGTCGAATAAGTTTGCGTATAATCCTTAAAATCAAGATGTTGCCGTGGAATCTCGGCAATCTTTTTGCCTAAATAGGGGAAATTTAAATTCGCATCTTCAACTCCAAAGGCAAGTCGGTTTACCCCCACTTGGCTTAAAGCAGTCACCGCACCTAGCGCAAAACGGTCAGCTGCTTGCACGGCACTCGCAAAGGGTAATTCTAAAACTAAATCAGCGCCAGATTGTAGAGCTGCCTGTGCCCTAGACCACTTATCCATAATCGCAACTTCACCACGCTGAACATAGTTACCCGACATTAAAACCACAATCGGGTCATTTTGGGCACGAAGCCGCGTCTGATTAAGCAGAAATTCGTGGCCACTATGAAACGGATTAAATTCAGCAATAATACCTACTGCGGCCATGCTAATCTTCCTTGATTGCCACTTGCTTACCATCAGCCCACAATTTTTCCAAATTATAGAAGTCACGGGCGTCTTTAGTAAAGACATTTACCACCACATCACCCAAGTCGAGTAGAACCCAATTCGAGTCTTTATTACCTTCAATTCGGTACTGCTCAAAATCATGTTCATGACATTCTTCAATGATGGCATTAATGATGGCATGAAGTTGCCGGTTAGAGCCAGCACTCGTTACGACATAATAATCAGCTAGGATGCTAATACCGCGCATATCATAAGCAGCAGTCTCTTCCCCATGAACATCACTAATAGCCTTTAAGACAAATGTTAAAACTTGTTCACTTTTCAAATTTATTCTCCCTTTTCTGTTCCCCAAACGTTATATGCTAACAAGGTTTGGGGATAAATGCGAGCTCTCTTAGCTAGTAAAAATTCCAACGTATGGGTTAGCTCATAGCCCACACCAGCATCTAAATTCGCAAAACTGACCTGCCGTGCTTGATCGACACCCGCAAACGAACGCCGTGGCTCGATATAGTCCGCCACAAAAACAATCTTATCGAGCACTGTCATTTCAGGAGCGCCAGTCGTATGGTACCAGACTGCTCGCAAAATCTCAGCGTCCATAATTTTCAAATCACGCTTAATAAAATACGTTCCCACAATGCCATGCCAAATCAGTCGATTCCACTTCAAGAGTTCTAAATCGAATCCCTGCGTTTTAATGGCTGCAATAAAGTCGGCATCGGACACTTGTTTGGCATAATCATGAATAAAGCCCGTTAATGCTGCCTTGTTGTCATCATAGCCGTTTAGGTGCGCTAAATGTCTTGCCGTCTCGCTCACCCCGACACAATGCTCAAAGCGCGATGCATCCATATTCGCACGGGATTTAGCAATAATCTCATCACTGGTTAACGGTGAATAAGTCTCATCAAAGTGAAGCATTTTGATATAGCCCCTTATCTTTAATATACTGGCGAACCGGTTCAGGTACCAAATAGCGAATACTAGTACCTAACGACACCGCTTGACGAAGTTCAGTTGAAGACAATCGAATATCAGGGGCATCAACCCAGATCATTGGAAATTGTGGATCCTGGGGGTAGCCCGGACGCCGAATCCCAACCAGCGTTGCCAAACGGGCAATTGCTGCTGGCTCTTTCCATTTATGTAAGCTGTTCACTTGATCACCACCCATAATCAAATAGTAATGATTCTGAGGAGCTTGTTTAGTTAAATAGCGTAAAGTATCAACAGTGTAAGAAACCCCACCACGAAACAGCTCAATCAGCTTTACGCGCAAACGCGGATTATCTCGCGTAGCCAAATCGAGCATGGCAGCACGATCTCTTGCACTTGTCAGTGGTGCATCTTTGTGAGGTGGAATATTATCTGGAATAAACCAAACTTCATCTAAATGTAGCTCAGTCAAGGCCTGTTCGGCGGCAACTAAATGAGCGATATGGACCGGGTTAAACGTACCACCCATAATGCCAATTTGCCGGCCTGCCAGCTTACTTTCAATTTCAGGTTTAAATTCAACTTGTGGTGCTTTAGTTGATAATTTAGTCATAATTTGCCTCTAAATTAATGCCCGCCTAATACCTAACCCAATTCCTGCAGGTGTGTAACTCTTAACCACACAACCAGCTGGAATTGTCACAAAACCAATTCCGCCAACGAGTAAATCGCTTTTATCTTGGCTAACAAACTCTTGCCCCTTCAAAGCAGGTGCATCTGGTCCCATCAGAGCCGGACGCAACAAGCCACCACGATGCTTTTCATAAAAGTCACCAGCATTAATCGTCTTAGTACGATGAATGAACAATGAGCGTGACGCATAAACCGTAAAACTACTATCAGGCCCTTTCAAATAATCGACTCGGCCTAATCCGCCTAAAAACAAAGTATTTCCAGGCAGTAATTGGTAGGTTACCGGTTTTAAGGTTTTGCGTGGTGAAATCAAATCCAAATTATCAGCCGACAACTTTGTCCCTAACTGATTGTGGGTTAACACGCCTGGTGTATCAATTAAAAAGTGCCCATTTGCAAGTGGGATTTTAATCTGATCAAGTGTGGTTCCTGGAAAGCGACTCGTTGTAATTAAATCTTTAACCTCTCCCATTTGATCAACAATCGCATTAATCAAAGTCGACTTACCAACATTCGTTGTTCCCACAAAATAAACGTCTTGCCGCCGACTGGCCTGAGCTAGATAAGTAATCAACTCATCCAAACCGCGCCGTTTAGCAGCTGAGATTAAAAAAATTTTCTTAGGGAATAACCCCTGGCGATTCGCTTCTTGCCGCATCCAATCTTTAATTTTAACTTCACGGGAGTTTTTAGGAAAGAGATCAACTTTATTTCCGACTAAAATAAAGTCATTCTGTCCCACAAAGCGCTTCATTGCTGCTAGTAATGAATTAGAAAAATCAAATAGGTCAACCACGTTAACAATTAAGGCCTGCTTGGCACTCAGGGTATTAAGCAGGGCTAAAAAGCTGTCATTATCTTGTTCAACTGGCATAATTTCGTTATAGTGACGCAAGCGGAAACAACGTTGGCAGTATACTTCCAAGTCATCATCTACTTCAGCCTGAGCCTTCTTAAGCGCACTGGCTGGCAAATAACCCGATTGTGACTGAGTGGTAGATTGCAATGTTGCACCACAGCCAATACAAATTAATGCTTCTTCCATGTTTCTAGCTCCTTCTTAAAGGCCACCCCGTGGCGACACCCCATGATCATAAAAATGATTTTTTCAAAAAAACGATTAATTCGAGTATTCCACTTATCAGTGGTCACTAGTGGTCGGACAAGCACTGAACCCACACCGGCTAAATTGCCAGCTTGGATGTCAGTAATCAGCTGATCGCCTACCATCAACACTTGGCTCTTACTTAATCTCAGGCGTCGCCGCTCCTTGCTGAGTGCTAACGGCAATGGTTTCTTAGCTTTAGCCACAAAGTCGATATGATATGGATCAAGCACCTTCCCGACACGCTGAAAATTATTATTGGAGATGACAATTAATTGGATGTCCGCAGCTGCCAGTCGCTCATGTAGCTCTGCCATCTTGGCAGCTGTTTCAAAATCATTCCATGCAAGTAACGTATTATCGAGATCAGAAAAGACGGCTTTAATTCCCATTTGTCGTAACTGTCCGGCATCAAGATGATAAATCATATCAATTTTAAATTGTGGTTGAAATAGCATGAACCCTTTCCCTTCGGTAAGTAACTACTCTAAATATAGCAGACTTCATTGCTGAACGTCAGTCTTTTTAGTAGCACTTTCGGATAAAATAAAGTCAGCTGACTAGCCGATTAACACTAGAAAGGGGACTTGGAATATCTCCAAGTCCCCTCTCATTCAAACAAGCTAATTTAAAGCTTTTTTAGCAGTTGCTGCTAGCGTTGCAAAAGTCTTTGCATCGTTAAAAGCAATTTCAGCTAACATCTTGCGGTTCATATCAACACCAGCAAGCTTCAACCCATGCATCAACTTGCTGTATGAAACGTCATTTTGACGAGCAGCAGCATTGATACGAGCAATCCATAATTTGCGATATTCGCTCTTACGCTTCTTACGGTCGCGGAAAGCATACTTGTAAGATACAAACAGCTGTGTGCTTGCAGCCTTAAATTGCAAATGCTTAGAACCGCGGTATCCCTTGGCAAGCTTCAAAACCTTCTTACGACGTGCACGTGTTACCGTTCCACCTTTAACTCTTGGCATCTAAAAATCCTCCTAATATCGTTGTTCGATATAAATTAACGCATTTGGGACAGCATCTGTTTGATGCGCTTCAAGTCGCTGCGTGAAACCATAGTAGCTTTTCTCAAATGACGACGTTGTTTCTTGGTCTTGCCATGAAAACGGTGACCAGTAAATGCATGGTGCCGCTTCAAACCGCCGTTACCAGTTCTCTTAAAACGCTTTGCAGAAGCGCGGTGGGTTTTCATCTTTGGCATTGTGATATTCCTCCAATAATTAATTAGTTTTTCTTATCTCTATCAGTCTTAGGTGCAAGCATCAAGAACATTGAACGGCCTTCCATCTTAGGACGACTAATCACGGTGGCAATATCAGCCGTAGCTGCTGCCATCTTCTCAAGTACCTTTTGACCTAATTCCTTATGCGTAATGGCACGGCCTCTAAACCGGATGGAAACACGTACCTTCGCACCCTCTTTAGTCAGAAACTTTTGCGCATGCTTCAATTTAGTATCGAAGTCATTGCCTTCAATCGTTGGACTAAGACGAATCTCTTTAACACTGACTGCCTTAGAATTCTTCCGCGATTCTTTCAGTTTCTTTTGTTGTTCAAAGCGATACTTACCGTAATCCATCACTCGAGCAACTGGTGGCTTGGCATTAGGTGAGATTAAAACTAAGTCTAAATCCACCTTACCTGCTTCAAGTAATGCAGCTTGCTTACTCATCACGCCAACCTGTTGACCATCACTACCAATTAAACGAACTTCGTGTGCACGTATTTGATCGTTTAAAATTAAATTCCTTGCTATGGCAATTCACCTCCAGCTATATTCGAGGACAAGAAAAGAGCGGGTTATTAAACCCGCTCTCAATCAATAGAATCATCGACCAGCCTAGAGGTTAACTTAACTTAGGCGAGAAGCGGGTAGCTTCTTCTTGTTCTCAACTAACAGAAATTATACTAGCTTCGCTAGCGGGGGTCAAGCCTTTTTAATCATGTCGTGAATATGAACGGACATCATCCGTCAGCTTAGCAAGGAACTCACCAAAGCTCATGGCTGTTTGAGCTTCTGAACCGTACAAACGCACATTAACACTAGCAGATTTAAGCTCATCATCCCCTAAGACCAAAGTATATGGAACTTTTTGGGTTTGGGTTTCGCGAATCTTGTAACCCAATTTTTCATTCCGTTCATCAACTTGAGCTCTAAAGCCATGCTTGAGAAGTTCAGTCTTAACCTTACGGGCATAGTCGCCGTGAGCTTCTAAGTTAACTGGGATAATCGTTACTTGTTCTGGTGCTAACCAAGTTGGGAAGGCACCCTTATAGATTTCTGTCAGGTAAGCGACAAACCGTTCCATCGTGCCAACAATCCCGCGGTGAATCATGACCGGACGGTGTTCTTCACCATCTTGACCAACATAAGTCAAACCAAAGCGTTCTGGCAACATAAAGTCAAGTTGAATGGTCGACATCGTTTCGTCATTGCCGAGTGCAGTCTTGGTTTGGATATCAAGCTTAGGGCCGTAGAAAGCAGCTTCGCCCTCAGCTTCAACATACTTGAGGCCTAAATCATCCATCGCACCTTTCAACATCTTCTGGCTACGTTCCCACATTTCATCATTGGCAAAGTACTTATCCGTATTGTTAGGATCGCGGTAAGATAATCTGAAGTAGTAATCGGAGATATCAAAGTCCTTGTAGACATCCATAATCAATTTTAGGATTTTGGCAAATTCTGCTTGGACTTGTTCCAAAGCAACAAAAGTATGACCATCATTCAAAGTCATTTCACGGACCCGTTGCAATCCAGACAAGGCACCAGATTTTTCATAACGGTGCATCATCCCTAATTCTGCAATTCTAACCGGTAACTCACGGTAAGAACGAATATGATGGTTGTAAATTTGAATATGACTTGGGCAGTTCATCGGACGCAGTTCCAGCATTTCGCCATCACCCATATCCATTGGTGGGAACATATCTTCACGGTAATGTGCCCAGTGACCAGAAGTCTTATAAGCATCTAAATTCATCAAAACTGGGGTATAGACATGCTCATAGCCATCAGCAACTTCTTTGTCAATAATATAGCGCTCAATCACACGACGAATCGTGGCACCCTTTGGCATCCAGTAAGGTAACCCGGCTCCGACTTTAGGATCAACAAAGAACAAGTCCAAATCACGACCAATTGTCCGGTGGTCCCGTTCTTTAATTTCCTCACGCCGCTTTAAATCCGCAGTTAAATCACTAGCCTTAAAGAAAGCTGTCCCAAAAATCCGTTGCAACATTGGATTAGAAGACTTACCTTGCCAATAAGCCCCAGCAACTGATAACAATTTAACATGCTTCAATTTACCAGTGGTGGTTAATAAGGCGTCATAGCCAAAATCAACAAAGTCGCCTAAACGATAAGCAGACACTTGATTGCCCTCAGCTTGTAATAGTTCAAATTTGAAAGGATCATCCTTAAAAGTCGCTTGCAATTCTTTCTTGGTTAACATGACATGTTCAATTGCACTACCGGCTTTAACAAATTTAGCAAAAGCTTTTTCTAAAGCTGGTAATTCAGTTACTTTAATCTGATCCGCTTTATTGGTGTCAACGAAGAACCCATCTTCACCCGCTTCATGACCACCAAAGCTAATCTCGCCATATTGTTTCTGAGCTACTGCGGCAAAAACAAAAGCGGCTGTCTCACGCAAGACAGTCAATCCAGCGGCATCCTTATCGGTTAAAATAGCAACCTGATGATCAGCTGCTAATGAAAAGTTCAGGTCACGAACTTGACCATCAACTGTCGCTGCAATAGCAGCCTTACCTAGTGAGGTCGCAATGCTACTAGCAAAATCCTTAATTGTAATCGCCTGGTCAAGTTGTTTCTGCGAGCCATCCGGCAAAGTAATTGAAAAACTCATGTTACCCTCCAAAAAATAAAAAAAGTCCCAACACACAATCGTGTCGGGACGTTATCTACGTGGTTCCACCCAAAATTCAAATCAATTAAAATTGATTTCTCATTAAAAACTGATAATGGAGTCACCCGATAGATGAATATTCTAACTGAATTAAGAGTGGGTTGTAACACCATTGTAGGCTTTCAGAACGAGTCCTACTCTCTGTTTAGTGACAACATGTTCTTAATCTATGCTTTCAATTATAAGGCATGCATGGTCAGATGCAACCTTTTTCCATTAAAAAATCAATTTCGGCGGTTAGGACCAGAAACGACAACTTCTTCAGCCAAAAAGCGAACGCGCGCCATTAAGCGTGCGGCCTTAACGGGATCAATTGCATCCTTCGTCTCAGCAAAATGTGATTCTAGACTGGTCAAATCGAGATTTGATGAGAAGAAAGTTGGAAGACTATTGTCCATCCGGACTTGCAAAATCACGCCTAAAACATCATCACGGGACCACTGGCTTAAAGTTTCTGCGCCAATATCATCTAAAATCAAGACATCGGTCTCAGCAACACGCTTAATCTCAGCTTGAAGTGAGTTATCAGCAAAATGAGACGCTAAACTCGCAATGAAAGTTGGCACGTGTAAAAAGACTACCCGTTTTTCTAATTTTGCAACCGCATTGGCTAAACCTGCTAGAATGTAGGTCTTGCCAACACCAAAATCACCTGAAAGATACAAGCCCTTGGGAGCCTGCCCTTGCTGGTAAACAGCTAAAAACTGCGAAACCTTCGTTAAAGCAGTTAGTCGATCCGGTGTCCGATCTAGGTCATATAAATTAACTTGGCGCAATTTAAGCGGTAAATTAACGAGCTGAACATTACGCTTTACCCGCCTTTCCTGTTCAGCAGCAAGCTGCTTAGCAGTTTTAAGATACTTAATCTGAATAACCGAGCCTGCCAAAAAAAGCTGGGGCTCATACCCTGCCATTACCGGATTAGATTGCTGCTTTTGGCTATAAAACTCATAAAGCACCGGTAAACTAGCGGTAATTTGAGCAGCTGATAAATTTGCCTGATGCTTCGTTAGAAAGGCTTTGATAGTTGCATCCTGCAAGACCATTTTGGCAAGCTGATCTGGACTTCCCAGTCCTTTTTCGCGAATAATCCGCTTGATTAAATCATTCATCGCTTTCATCTACTTCACCTACCCTTCTTGATCTTTGAATTGCTTAAAGATTGCTTCTAATGCTTTAGGATCATCTTTAGTGGTGATCTCCGCCCGTTTCTTGGACCAATCGGTGCCACGTTCCAAACGTTTGCGACGCTGACGCGGTTGTTGCTTTTTTTGTTGCCGCTTTGCCAAATAGTTTAACGCCTGCTGACCAGTCGCAACGCCATTTTGAATCCAACTATTAGCAATGGCTTCAACGAATTTACGATTCAGCGTACTATTATTTGCTAAAGCAGTATGAAGTAACAAGTTAATCACTTCATCAGAAAATCCCCAGACCGAATTGAGATCTAAGACTAGCGACTTTTCAAAAGACGTCACCCTGCCACCACGTTGCTCACGCAAATGATATAAATATGCTATAGGTGCATACTGACGTACTTCAGTCAGCAAAGTTTGATCCTGTTGTTGCAACTTGTTTCCCGCAGGTTGCGCATTAGCCGCTAATTGTGCCTTAACGGCTCGCTGACTAGTTGTCGCCCGGTAGTTAACCGCTAGCGCGCGTTTAATTTGCACTAAATCTAACTTGTGGTTTCCATGAAGCGTCGGTAGAATCTCATCAACTAACTCTTGTTCGGACAAGCCATAACTACTCATTAGACTGGCTAAGTCAGCCTTTTTAGTCTGCACTTCATCAGCGGTAATTTGATAACGTTGAAATAATTCCGTCAAAAACGCCCAATCATAAGTTTTAGATTGGCTAATTTTAGCAATTTGAGTTGGTCCAACTTGATTGTCATGCGCTGCTGTTACCACCTCAGTTGAAGGGTTGATGGCTTCATCACTTGGCAACCGAAAAACCTCAAAAAAGTTAGCCGATACTTCTTGTAAATTGGTCACTTTCTTACGGTGAGTCCGTGCTTCTTGACTAAATTGATGACTGAGCCGCTGAAAAGTTACGGTCCCCAGCTTTTCTTTGAGCAAACTCGCTAACAATGAAGTGGCAAAAAAAGCACTCGCGCTGGGCACTTGTTGCACGGAAAAAACTAACACATCACCATGCACATTGTGCTGCAGAAACGTCTTGACGAGTCCCACCGCTTCTAGTCGGTGTAATGCCTGAAAAAAAGTCTGTAGACTACAATCTAGCTGTTCTTGTAATAAGTAAAGTGGTTGGGCATCGGCCAGCATCTCATAACTGTCAAAATTTTGCACCAAGGTTTGAAATAAGGCTAAAGCCGTATTACCGATAATCGGCTGATAAAGTTTAATGAGTACTTTTAGATGGTTCGGGAAGATGGTCATCTGATTGGCAACAAAATAAGGCATCTTCGGATTTGAACTTTCAAACATGATTATTTCTCCCTTTCACGCTTGGCAATCATGTCTTCCATTGTCTTCATAAAACTGGACATATCCTTAAATTCACGGTAAATTGATGCAAATCGAATATAAGCAACGTCATCTAAACGTGCCAACTCATCCATCACAAGCTGACCAATTTTTTTCGATGAAATTTCACTCACACCCTGTTTACGAATGCGATTTTCAACGTGGTCAACTAGACTCTCAAATTGGTCACTAGAAATAGGACGTTTCTGACCAGCAGCCATCACACCATGCAAGATTTTTTTGCGATCAAATGGTTCTCTCGTGCCATCAGTCTTAATAACTAATAATGGCGCGGTTTCAATTCGTTCAAAGGTTGTAAAACGAAAACCACAGTTTTCACATTCACGGCGTCTACGAATAGCGCGATTCTCATCACTAGGGCGCGAATCAATCACTCTTGAAGCATTTTTATGACAATTTGGGCATTCCATGATTACCCCTCGCTTTCTATGCTGGCGATGACTTGATCCAGCTTCCTTCTTAGCTCAGCCTTGCTACCAACATTATTAATGACAAAATCAGCTTTGGCAATTTTAACGGCTAATGGCAGTTGACTATGAATCCGTGCCAACGCTGCTCTACGGCTGATCTGATTACGTGTCATCAACCGTTTTAATTGTAAAGCGGATGTTGTGGTTACCACCAGGACATAATCGCACAACTTTTCACCCCCAGTTTCATACATGAGGGGGGCATCAAACACAATTAACGCAGCGCCTTGCTGGCGATAAGCAGCAATTTGCCGCTTAATCTCAGCATAAATGAGTGGATGATTGAGCATATTTAATTGTGCCAGTGCTTCAGGGTTGGTAAAGACATAGCGCCCTAAGGCAGCCCGACCAATCGTTTGGTCAGCATTTAAAAATTTCTCGCCAAAGGTTGTCTTCACATTGACCCAGCCTGCTGCTCCTGGTGCTAATAGCTGATGGGCAATGGCATCGCTATCGACAATCGGTAATTGTTTTTCTCTCAAAAATGCATCAACAGTGGATTTTCCCGTGGCAATGCCGCCTGTAATCCCTAATACGATGGACATAAATATTCCTTCTGACAGTGTGGACAAAAAGTCGTCCCGCGGGCATTTACTTTAATTTTAACTAATGGCCTCTGACATCGTTCACAAGGCTCTTCCGCGTGACCATAAACTTTTAATTGTGGTTGAAAACCGCCCGTTCGTCCACTAGCATCCAAATAGGAATGGACGGTAGTGCCACCCGCAGCAATCGCGGCTTTTAATAATCGAACAATATCATCATGCAGAATTCGCAAACGACTTGCTGGAATTGAATCTGCCCAGCTTAAGGGATGAATTTTAGCTCGCCATAACACTTCATCAGCATAAATATTGCCTAGACCGCTAACCACAGTCTGATCAAGTAGCGTCGACTTAATATTTTTCTTTTTCTTATGTAATGCCGCTACCAAATATTTGGTCGTAAATGCCGGAGTTAAAGCATCTGGACCCAGTTTATTAATTCCCGTAAGTGTGCGTTCCTGCCCCGTCGGAACCAGCTGCATGCGCCCAAATTTTCGTACATCATTGTAGCGTAGTGCTGTCCCGTCCGCAAAAACAAATTCAACATGATCATGTTTTTCTTTAGGTGTCGCTTGTGATGTAAGCCGGTACTTGCCTTCCATTCTTAAGTGCGACACGAGCGTCAAATGACCGGATAATCGAATTTCCAAGAATTTGGCATAACGATCAATGGTTACAATGCTCTTTCCCACTAACTGATGACTGAAGGCGGTATGATCGGTTGCCACAATCTTCGGATACCATAGGATAACTTTCGCAATAACTTTATTTTGAATTAAGGGTAATAGCGTCCGCCGAACGGTCTCTACCTCTGCTAACTCTGGCATCTTACCACCTACTTTGCATCATACCAATTATGTCCATAGCCTGAATCGGCGGTTAACGGAACATCCAACTTCACTGCCTGTTGCATGAGCTCAGGAACCAACTGTTTCATCGTCGCTAATTCTGCTTTAGGAACATCCAGAATCAACTCATCATGAACTTGCAAAACCAACTTGGATTTCAACTGCCGTTTTTCTAGCACATTTTGCATATTAATCATTGCAATCTTAATAATATCAGCTGCTGATCCTTGAATTGGGGAATTAATCGCTGTCCGCTCTGCAAAGGACCGAACATTATAATTTTTAGCATGAATGTCTGGCAAATAACGCCTACGATGCATAATTGTCTCAGCATAACCACGTTCACGTGCCGTTTTAATGGCTTGCGCCATAAAAGTCTTAATCTGGGGATATTGATCGAAATAATTGTCAATAAACTCTTGGGCTTGCTTGCGGCTAATCCCCAAATTCTTTGACAAACCATAATCAGAAATACCATACACAATTCCGAAATTGACAGCCTTAGCACGGCGTCGTTCAAGGCCGGTCACTTTTTCCGGACTAGCCAAATGAAAGATCTTCATTGCGGTATGTGCATGAATATCAAACCCTGTCTTGAAGGCTTCCTGCATATGCATATCGCCCGAAACATGAGCTAACACCCGCAACTCCACTTGTGAGTAATCACAACTAAAGATATAACCATCAGGAGTCGACGGTACAAACGCTTTCCGAATTTGTTTGCCTTCCTGCGTCCGAGTCGGAATATTCTGTAAATTTGGTGCTACACTCGATAAGCGTCCAGTTGCTGTTTGCGTTTGCAAATAACGACTGTGCACCCGACCATCTGGTTGGATAACGTCAAGTAACCCCTTCACGTAAGTTGATTGAATCTTAGCAATTTGGCGATACTCAAGAATTTTTTGTACCACTAGACTGCTCGTCTTAAGTTGGTCAAGCACTTCAACACTTGTCGAATAACCCGTCTTAGTTTTTTTAATCACTGGTAAGCCCAGCTTTTCAAAGAGGATGTGGCCTAATTGCTTGGGCGAGTTCAAATTAAATTCTTCGCCAGCATCTAAATAAATTTGCTTTTCTAACTCATTCAGCCGCAGTGCAAACTCATTCTGTAAGGCCAGCAAGGTCCCAGGAACAACTTTCATCCCAGTAATTTCCATTTTTGCGAGCACAAACGCTAAAGGCAGTTCAATCTCATCAAACAACGCGTCTTGTTCATGGTCCCGCAACTTGGCAAGTAATATCGGCTTTAATTGCCCAATTACAACGACTTTTCCTGCCAAGTGATTGGCAAAAATAGCTGGCGCTGGAATGGCCTGTTTCTTTCCCTTACCATAAACCGCAATATCCGTTTCCACGCGATAATTGCCGTACAAATGAGCAACTTCCCCTAAATCAGCAGAATTATTCTCATTATCAACTAAATAAGACGCTAGTAACATGTCGTAATCAAGCCCCTGGGGCATGATTCCTAACCGATAAAGACCTACGTACGTGCGTTTAACATCAAAGACATCCTTATGGATACGGGGATTGGTTAATAAATCTTTGAGGATTGGCTGTTGTAATAAATCAATTTGGGTCCCCACATAAATCGTATCTCCCGCTTTCAGTGCAAAACCGATTGGATCAGCTACATGATAATCATCACCTAGCATTTCAAGATAAAAACTAATTCGTTCTGGTAGCGATAGTAATGGTGATAAATGCTCAGCATCAAGAAGCTCATAATGATACTGCTGGTCGGGAGCTGAATCTTCTGTGCTTTTACTTTCAAGCTCAGCCAAAAACTTGCGCATCCCTAAGCGCTCATAAAATTGCCGCAATTTCGCTATTTGTGGTGTTTGCCGCGCCGTATCAGCTAACGTAATTGTCAGTGGTGAATGACGATCAATGGTGGCTAATTTTTTAGCTAAGAAAGCTTGATCATGATCATGAATCAAATTTTCTTTCAGTTTAGACGGTTTCAAATCAGCTAAATGAGCATAGAGTCCCTCTACTGAGCCGTATTTTTGGACTAACCGACTGGCAGTCTTAGGACCAACTTTAGTTACACCAGGATAGTTATCCGACTGGTCGCCCATTAGCGCCTTCATATCAATAAAAGCCGTTGGGCTTACCCCATTCACTTCTTGCATATGAGCTGGCGTATAAGCTTCTGTTTGACCTACCCCATTCTTCGTAATGAGTACCGTCACATTTTCAGAAGCTAACTGGGTTAAATCACGATCACCTGTCACTACGGTCACATCAAGCCCCGCTTCATCTCCTAACCGTGACATGGTCCCAATGATATCATCAGCCTCATAATTCGCTAGTTCATAGTTTTTGAGACCTAGAGCCGTCAGTAATTCACGAATCACTGGTAATTGTTCAGATAGTTCAGTTGGCGTCTTTTGACGGCCACCTTTATAGTCGCTGTACCACTTATTTCTAAAGGTAGTTTTGCCCGCATCAAAAGCCACTAACACATAGTCTGGCACTGTTTCTTTGAGCATGACATCCAACATTTTTTTAAATGCATAAACTGCATTCGTATGATGCCCGTCTGGGCTAATAAAGCGATCCAGTTGCCGATATAACGCATAAAAAGCGCGAAACGCAACGGAATTACCATCTACTAGTAACATTCTCTTCTTGGCCATAACTACTCCTTAATGTGTGATCCGCTTTACTATCTATTCTAACAGCTTTTAAGCTTTTTTCAGAAATTAAAAAGCCCTAGCAATGCTAGGACCATTAATCGATTACTTGATTACAGTAACTTTTCAAAGGCGGCTTCATATTTTGAAATATCGCCAGCCCCCATGAACACGATGACACTGTTCTTATTCTGAGTTAAATCGACAATGTTATCCAAATTAATCACTTCTGAACCAGGAATTTTAGCAGTCAAATCGGCACTAGAAATGCTACCTTGTGCTTCCCGCACAGACCCAAAAATTGGTGTCACATAGGCTTTATCAACCGTACGTAAAATTTTCTCAAATTCAGCTGCAAATTTCTTAGTTCGCGAATATGTATGGGGCTGAAAAACTACGACCACTTTTTTATCTGGGAACTTCTGACGAGCGGCTTGAATGGTAGCTCGCATTTCCGTTGGATGGTGTGCGTAGTCATCAATGACCGCAATATCACCAAAATCACGTTCACTAAAGCGCCGCTTAGCACCTTGATAGGTTAACAAACCTGCCCGAATCGCTGGCATCGGGATTTTTTCCAGATGAGCAATTGCAATGACCGCGGTCGTATTGAGAATATTGTGGTCGCCAAATAAATGAATCGTAAAGCGGCCTAGCTCTTCACCTAAGGCGCGTACGCTAAATGTAGCGCCCTGAGTATCCTTGACAATATCATGAGCAATAAAATCATCACCCGGCCTAAAACCATAAGTATACTTAGGTGCCTTACTTGTGATTTTAGCCAAATAAGGGTCATCCCCCCAAACAAAAATCCCACGTTTGGTTTGATCAGCTGCTTCTTGGAAAGCATAAGCATAGTCGTCCTGATCCTTGAAATAGTCAGGGTGATCAAAATCAACATTAGTCATAATTTGGTAATCTGGATGATAGGCAAGAAAATGGCGGCGATATTCATCGGCTTCATAGACAAAGAATCTAGAATCAGCCACGCCCTTACCAGAACCATCACCAATTAGAAATGAGGTGGGTGCCACTTCACCTAATACGTGTGCCAGCAAGCCAGTAGTTGACGTCTTACCATGTGAGCCGGCAATGCCAATACTCGTATGCTGAGCAATGAGCTCTTCCACTGTATCAGGATAACTTTGCCACTTAACTCCGAGATCTAAGCAGGCTTTCACTTCGCTGTTGTCGGCTTCAAAGGCATTACCTTTCACAACCACTTGTCCACTGGCCTTAATATGTTCTGCTGCAAAAGTTGTGACTGAAATCCCCGCCGCAAGTAGCGGCTCCTGAGTAAAAGTATGTTTGGCAATATCTGAACCTGCAACTTGGTAACCCAAATCATGCAAGATTCGCGCCAATGATGCCATACCTGTTCCTTTTATCCCAATAAACCAATATTGCTTCGTCTTATCTAGCATTATCTTTCTCCATGACTTAATAACTGCCTATCATGATACCATTTTTCAGCAAAAAAAGAGACTTAAACTAAGTCTCTTAAGCACTATTATAACGTAATCACACCACTGGCAATTAATTCGTCACACTTCGTTGGCTCAAAGGCAGCCCCAGCTTTGAAACTATCAGGCACGACCATAATGCCACGTTTTTCAGGTGCATGTGGCAGACCTAATTCGCGGGCGGCACAAATCATGCCAAATGAAGCAACTCCCCGTAATTCGCCTGGCCAAATTTCAAGACCATTTGGCATTAACGTACCAGGTAATGCCACTACGACCGTTTGACCAGCGGCAATATTAGGTGCACCGCAAACAATCTGAACATCATCTGCAGCCCCAACATCAACCTTGGTAACGTGCAAATGGTCTGAATCAGGATGGGCCTCACATGATTTTACCAAGCCATAGACAACTGTTGGTTGACCGTAAGCTAACTTGTCATTAAAGCCAGCCTCAGCCAATTTAGCATTCAAAGCAGCTAAATCGTCAGCGGATAACTTCACCTGACCATTTGGTAATTGATCATAGTCAATTACGGATTCAATATTAAAAAAGTTAAACCCAGTTACTATTCCCTTGCTATCAGTGATACGAGTAATATCTGCTCGTTCTTCATACTTTGGTTGACCATCATCTTGACCCAAAATCACAATCAATGTGCCAGGGTAGCTGACTTTATTAATGCTAGTAATCATGTCTACTATTTATCTCCTCAACTTAGTCAATTGAACGTAGAAAAGCTTCCACTTGTGCCTTCGTTTTACGCTCACCATTAACTAGTCTACCAATTTCTTTGCCATCTTGGTAGACGACAAAGGAAGGTATTCCTAAAATATTCATTTCCTTGGCCAAATCAACTGAGCCATCACGGTCAATCTGATAAAATTGACTGTCTTTAAAATCTGCCTCAATTTCTGGTAGAAAGGGTTCCAAAAAGCGACAATCGCCACACCAATCGGCTGCAAACTCTAAAACAACGCGTCCTTTTTTAGTTAAATCAGTTAGTTCTGTCTGGGTTAACGTTTGAATCTTCTTCATTTCATGCCTCCTACAACTTACTTTTGATTAGCACTTCTATTCTACTAATTTAACTTAAATTTGCAATTACTTTGGTTCAAAGCTAGCATGCAAGGCATAAATGGGGTGTCCCTTGACCGCAAATTTATGTTCATACTCAGTCTCAATATTGGTCGCTACGCGCTCCGCTGACTCGTGATGTAAATCAACGCTAACAAAATCAAAATTTGCACCATACTGATTAAAACTTTGAAGCGAATAAGCAAACAATCCGGAATTATCCGTTTTAAATTCAAGATGCCCCGTTGGCCGCAAAATTTGTTGATAAGCTGCCAAAAAGCTGGCATACGTGAGCCGGCGTTTTTCATGCCGTGCCTTCGGCCAAGGATCGCTGAAATTAAGATAAATTACTGCAGCACTAGCAGCCGGGAAAAAGTGAACTAATTGCGCAGCATCCCCTCGTAGAATTTGTAAATTAGTGAGATTTTGTTCAAGCTTGGTGCGTAAAATAATACCAGCAGCGGTGGTCTGCAATTCAATGGCCACATAATTACGCCGCGGATGTTGTGCCGCAAGCGTGGTGATAAAGCGCCCCTTCCCAGAACCGATTTCAATTTCTAACGGCTGATCCGGATGACTAAAGCGGCTGTTCCAAGCAATTGGTTGCTCGGGATCAGGATCTTGTAAAACTGCTTCAGGATGATCGCTTACTAACTTGACTGCCCAAGGTTTATTTCTTAAACGCATCTATTTTTGCTCCATTTTCTTCATTCTTAACGGCAAGTAGCCAAATGCTAGTAGATTGACCCCAATTAATAATAATGGCACCTGCCACAGCACTTGCCATGACCAGGGCAGTAAGCACAGCCAACTGAGACCAACTAACCAACCATAACCATTAATCGCAGTGGCAATAACCCGAATACCAGCACGGGGCCGCGTAGCTGGATCAATCGGTAAAACCAAATACATCAGTTGATAATCATAAGCTTGAATCAGTGGTGCCAATTGATAAACTGTTAAAAAAGCCACCAGCATCGCCAAACCCAAATTCCAAATCCCATTGGCGACGAGTAATGACAAAAGCACGCTAAAACAGACCATTTGGCTAACCAAACTCAAGTAAGCCGGATTACGTAAAAATAAACGTTGGTATAAAAACAGATTGGGATTATGTGTCTTTTTAGACCAGGCAAGCAACCAATCTAAGTAGCGACGTCGTTTAATGGCCAATTGGCGTTCTGGTACATCCGTAAACATTGCATAAATGGCGTAAATGGTGTTTTTCCGTTGCTGTTCTTGTGCAATTGCACTTAGCCAATTAACTGCATCAGTACTTGAACGCCACCAATAAGCCCAACCTAAACTAAGCACCGCTAAAAACCAGAGCTGACTATAAGCAATCATTATTAGTAAAGCAAGTGTCCCCAGATGAATCCACGTGGCGAACTTTGGCTGATTAAAATAGAGCTGGCGCGCTGCCAATCTTAGTTGACTATATTTTGATAATAATAGGAAGCCAATCATAGCAACATAAGTGCTCACTGTCAGCTGGGCCTTAACGAGGGCAAAAGGAAAAACCACGCCTGCCATCAGTAGCAACAATAATGTAGGTAAAATCAAACTATAGCGACGCATTTTGCTTAAATAGCTTGCAAAGTAGCGATCCTGCGTTAACAAAAATTGCTGATCAGCCGGTTTTAACAAAGTCACTAGGCGACCTGTTAGACTAGGTAGCCATAACAACAGCGCTGCTAATAAAGGATAATACCATTTTCCAGTCGGCAGCTGCTTTAAGCTTTGGGCGTACCAAAACATCACAGCACCGACCAAAAATAGTAAGGCAAGCACGAAAAAGTCATTGAAAACTAACGATAAATATTGCAACGATTGCTTGAGATTAGCGCGTAATCGTGCTTTCGCTAATTTATCCATGCATCTGCTCCTGGCTAAGCCGCTCATACAACAGGTCAAACGAATCACTGGGTGCCAAGCCATAATGCTTGCGAATTTCAGCCAAACTACCAACTACCGGAATTGTCCCTTGATTCAGCACCGCATATTTCGAAATAACCCGCTGTGCTTGTGCCAAAACATGCGTTGTCATGAGAATCATCTTGCCTGCTGCTTTTGCTGCCTCAATCAGTGCAATAAGACGGGTTACCGCCAACGGATCAAGACCAGTAAAAGGCTCATCAATAATCAAAAGCGGCGTATCTGCTAAAAAGGCACAGACAATCATGACCTTCTGTTGCATCCCCTTCGAAAAATGGCTAGGTAACCAGTCTAATTTATCTGCGAGCCGAAATTGCGTCAGTAAATTTTGAGCTTTGGGCCAAGCCTCCGCTTCAGCTAAACCATAACTAAGCATCGTCAATTGTAAATGTTCTTTTAAGGTAAGTTCTGGATATAAGATTGGCGTTTCCGGAATATACGCCAATTGACGCTTAAACGCTGTTGGATCATTGGCTAAGGTTCGTTCATTTAAAGTAATCCGACCTTGCCGCGTGGGCAATAACCCTAAAATATGTTTAATGGTCGTGGACTTCCCGGCACCATTAAGACCAATCAGACCTAAAGTCTCAC
The DNA here is from genome assembly GCA_030455605.1 of Lactobacillus sp. Classification (GTDB taxonomy): domain Bacteria; phylum Bacillota; class Bacilli; order Lactobacillales; family Lactobacillaceae; genus Lactobacillus. Next base: position 16,631 of record JAKDPD010000002.1, on the reverse strand, counting down.
CAGGTGAAATGTTCAGATTAAGGTCATTAATCACGGTAAAACCCGCATAGCCTCCTACCAGATGTGTGATTTCAAGCGACATATTGCCCCTCCTTTACTGAATTTCACTTATTTATATGATAGCATGAAGAAGATAAGAAACTAAAGTGATAAAAGTGAGGTTAAATCATGTCACATTTAGAAGAAGATTGTCTATTTTGTAAAATTATCCGCGGTAAGATTCCGAGCTATACCGTCTTTGAAAACGACGATGTCAAAGCCTTCTTGGATATTTCACAAGTTAATCCTGGTCATGTGCTATTAGTTCCTAAAAATCATTTAGTGAATTTCTTTAGCTATTCGACTGAAGACGCTCAGCGCTATCTTCAATATATTCCTGCACTTGCTAGGGCCATCCTCAAGTCTGATGCCCGCTTTACCGGGATGAATGTAATGACTAATAATGGTCAAGTTGCCGGGCAAGTGGTGATGCACTCACATATCCATTTCATTCCCCGTTTTCCTGATGATGGTTTAACTATCCCAACACGTAACAATGCAGCTAAATATGACCAAGCTGCTTATGAACAGATAGCCAATCATATTAAACAAAATTTGGAGGTATCATAATGAATCGCTTTATTTTTGGGCTCAGCTTTGGATTAGCAAGCGGGATGGTCCTATCCCTATTTAAGAACCGTGACGGCAAGCGCCTTGGTGCCGATTTAAAACCTGAATTTGAAAGCTGGCGGCATGAGAGTACCCAGCTAAAGCAGGCAATTCAACATGCCAATTTAGCAAAACAAGAATTAGCCGCACAAGTAAACAACCTACAAAAGGCGAATGCAAAAACTAAGGATTAGTAAAAAAAGTTTGAAGTTTCTGTGAATTTACAGCATTTCAAATCTTATAATCAAAAATTATGGTATATTAGTTCACAGTTGAAAATTTTAAGGATGTGGAGATTAATTTATGAAATTGAATTTTAAAAAAATTGGTGCAGTCGTAGCAACTGCTGCTTTTGCTTTATCACTTACTGCTTGTTCAGGTAGTAAAACCGTGGTGTCTTATAAAGGCGGTAAGATTACCCAAGATCAGTTTTACAACAAGTTAAAGCAATCATCTGCGGGTAAGACCACTTTAGCTAGCATGATTATTAATAATGTGTTAGAAGCACAATATGGCAAAAAAGTGTCAAACGCCCAAGTTAATAAGCTCTACAACAAATACAAGACCCAATATGGTTCATCATTCTCTAATATCTTAAGTTATAACGGTTTAACGCTAGCTACTTTTAAGGACAACTTAAAGACTAACCTGTTGTCAGAAGCCGCACTCAAAGATACTAAAAAGATTAGCTCGGCCCAGCAAGTTGCCTTCTGGAAGACTTATATTCCGAAAGTAACTGTACAACACATTTTAGTTTCAAGCAGTGCTAAAGCGAAAACCATTATCAAGCAATTGAGAAGCGGTGCAAGCTTTGCTAGCTTGGCTAAGAAATATTCAACGGATACCAGTACCAAAAACAATGCTGGTAAATTGCCAAGTTTTGACTCAACTGACACCACTTTAAATACCGCCTTCAAGACCGCAGCATTCAAGTTGAAGCCTGGTAAATATACCACTAGTCCAGTTAAGAGCACTTCTGGTTACCATGTCATTAAAATGATTAGTCGTGCGTCTAAGGGTTCAATTAAGGACAACAAGGCGCTGATTAATAAACAACTTTATGCCAAGATGGCACAAGACTCAGCTACCATGAAGACTGTCATTGCCTCAGTCTTGAAGCGTGCTAATGTTTCTATTAAGGATAATGACTTAAAGGATGCATTAACCTCTTACCTAACGGCTACTAATAGTCAAAGTTCTACCCAAACTGCCAACTAAGGTAAATTAAAAAGCACGACAATCAAATGATTGTCGTGCTTTTTAATGCCTAATTTTAGGCTTAATCTACGTAACGTACTGCAGTCCCGTAGGCGACAACGGATTGCATGTCACTGGCAATTGATCCAGAGTCAAAGCGCATCATCACAATTGCGTCTGCCCCTTTTTCTGTAGCCGCTACAATCAAACGCTCAATAGCCACTTCACGCGCCTCATGTAACATCTTCGTATAAGCTTTAATTTCGCCACAAACCAAATTCTTAAAGCTGGCACCTAAGTTACTAGCAATATTTTTAGACTGGGTAGTGACACCAAAGACTTCACTGATAACTTCGTATTTCTTTCCTGGAATTTGTTCGGTCGTAACCACTAACATTTCAAAACCTCCACTGATAATTAAAGCGTTCTAGAAAAAACGCTACTGCAATTTAATATAACTTAGAACTTTGCGCTAAACGATCATCGTGTTGCGGCCGATAAAATCGGCGCCCTGCCTGACTACTAATTGCTGCGGTAAATTGGCCAGGCTTAGTCGCCTGCAAGGCTTTGGTAACAGCATAAACCGTCGCATCCAAATCATCAATGCGGTGGAGCAATTCAGCTTCAAGCAAGGCTGGACGCTTTGGCGAGCCGTATTCTAACTCACCATGATGACTTAAAATCATATGGCGCAATAACAAGACAGCTTCGCTTTCAGGATCTAACTTGAGCTTCGTTGCAGCCAGCATAATTTGTTCATCAATGAGCACCAAATGCCCAATCAAATTACCAGCCACGGTATATTGGGTAGCTACCGGTCCAGTAAATTCAAGTACTTTTCCCATATCATGTAAAATACACCCTGCATATAACAATGGGCCATCAACCTGCTCATAGTTAGCGGCTAAAGCCTTAGCATCTCTTAACATTGCCAAGGTATGGAACGCAAGTCCGCCTTCAATCGCATGATGATTAGTCTTTCCAGCTGGAAAATCATAGAAGGGAGCTTCCCATTTATCAAGTAAGAAACGCACTAGCTGATGCCAGACAGGGTTAGTAATTTTAACCACATAGCCTTCAATGGCATCCTTCATCGCGCTACTAGCTGCAGGCGCCCGGGCAACCAACCGAGTTAAATCCACTTGTTCATCAGGACTCACTGATCGTAAGCTAAATAACTTCAATTGCAACTGATCTTGATAGAATTCCTTTTGGCCATTGACCTGTACCACCGTCCCCGCCCGAAAGACTTCGGCAATTTCAGCCGTACAATTCCAATAGTTCGCCCTTATTTCACATGACTCATCGCCAAGTTGCAAAGCTAAATAATGTTGTCCTTTTTTAGATTGCCGTAGCTGTGCAGACTTCACCAACAAGACCAAATCGAACTCTTCGTCTTGATTGTAATCTTTTAAAGATTTTAACATGTTTATGCCCCTGCTCCTAATAAAATTGGATTGGTACTTTGATCACGTAACTCTGGACGTGCGGTAAAAATCAGTACTTGGTGTTGCGACAAACTAGCTAACAATTCTTGGATATATTGTGTGCGCCGCATATCAAAATTGACGAAAGAGTCATCGATTAAGATTGGTAAATTAATATCTGACGTAATCTGATCGACAAAAGCCAATTTTAAAGCAAAGTAGAGCTGTTCTGCCGTACCACGAGATAAATACTTAACAGGTAGCTTTGTCCCATCCGTTCGTACCACCGTTAGTTTTGAATCGATCAGAATATCAAGATATTTATGCCCCGTTACGATTTGAAAATATTGCTTAGCTGCTTTGAGCATCTTAGGAAAACGCTCATTAGATGCAATATCTAAAAATCGACTAAGCCAATTGCCAGCTAATAATGGTGCTAAGTAGGCAATACTTTCACTTCTAAAATGGCTCTCCGCATTTGCCAAAGCTTGTTTAGCATGCAAAACAGCTTTTGAGTCAGCCAAGCTAGCTAACTTCACCTGACTTTCAGCCAATTTTTGTTGTACTTGACGCTGCTGCTTACGCAAAACTTCCGCTTGCGCTGTCAAGGCCATTTGTTTAGTTTGTAATTCAGACAGCGTTGTTTGCGCCAAACGTTTTAAGTCGGCAGCCAAGCTGGATGCCAGCGCCGCTAGTTTAGTCGCTATCTCAGTCTGATGTAAATACGCCACATATCGCTCCTGATAAGCAGCAAAGTCACTCACACCAGCAGCCGCCAAAATAGTCATCAGCTGCTGTTGCACCTTTTGCAATTGGCTTTGCGTGATAGCCTGTTCTTCGTGATAGCGAGCTTGCTGAGCATTCTCTTGACGGTATGTGGTCAAATAGTGCTCTAGGTGGTTAAGGGCCGTTAAAACAGCTGAAAAGTTAATTGCTAGCTGATGATGCGTTACCACTGCTAGGTTCGCTGCCAGTTTAGATAAATTCTCCTGCAATTCTTCTTGCTCAAGCCGCAGTCGCTTTTTAGTCAGCTCATACTGACGATCAGTTGCCAATTTATCAAATAGCTGCTTAAGGTCCACTTGCCCAGCCTTAAAGCCATATTTCTGGGTAAATATCGCCTGCTGCTGCTTCCATTTCTTCTGACTTAATTCTTGAGCTCGCAGCTGATGCCGCTGGCGCGACCATTGCCAGCCAGCAATGGCAAGCCCAAATACCACTAACCCAAACCAGACAGGCTGGAGTAGCATGCCTAAAACCAGTCCACCTAGTCCCAGTCCAGCAGCCAATAACCAGCCAGTGATTGCTGTCTTAGCGGTGGTTTCGGCAGGCGCAAGCGTGGTCTCATAATCTTGACGCAACTGTTGTAATTTAGCTTGATCAGCCCCTAATAATTGCGTTAATTCTGGATTTAATGCGCGTAATTCTGCTTGCGCAGCATTAGCCTCTTGTCGTTGACGTTGATTGCTAGCAAGTTGTGCTTGCCACTGTAACAAGGCTGCTTTTTGCTGTAACAAGGACTCAGCTGCTGTTTCATCAAGCGTCATACTAGGCGCCTTGAGAACTGTCTTAAGTTCACTCAATTTAGCCTGTAAGCTTTTATATTCAGCGTTCAATGTTTGCACGCGTTGATAAGCCGCCGGGTCAAATGACAGCTGTTGCTGTGTTTTTTTCAGTTCAACATAAGACTCATAAGTCACCATCTTACTCGACAAGCGGGTAATTTCGGTTTGCTGCTGTTCAACCACAGTTAGCTTAGTGGTGATTTCTTGAAGTTTGGCCTCATGCTGCCGGTGAATCGTCTCTTCTTGCCTATAGGTTGCAAATTGCGTCTGATTGGCAAGCAAGTCAGCCTTTTTGTCAGCGACTAAGATTAAAGCTTGATTCACCGGTGGCTTTTTACCGCTTTTTTTGAAGCGCTGCCCTCCCTCCTTAGTCAAACCGTCTCGTAACGTTAAGAATTCCGTTGAATTAGCTGCCCCTAAATAGTAGATGCGTTCGAGTAAATCTTCTTGGCTTAAGCTTTCAACCTGCCGAAGCAAATCTTGGTTAAAAATAAAATTGCTGGTATAAAAATCACCATCAATTTGATGGATTCGCTCAAAAAATAAAGCTTCAGGTACAACCTGTTCATGGTCTTTGACAACTAGTAGGCCTTTTTTACTCTTATCGCCTTTGGCCCACAACCGTGTAAGCTCCCATTGATGGTCCTCATCAGCAAAAGTCAAGCTTCCACCCATTGGGCTAACATGTGCGAGTGGCTGATAATCTTCAAAGAACGCGCTCGCTTGTGATTTAAGATGAAAGCCAAACAAAACCTGCTTAATAAACGCGACAATCGTACTTTTACCAGCTTCATTTTCGCCGTAAAAGAGGCTGCTAGCGCCAGCATCTAAATCAAATTTTTGGGCTGAAAATTGGCCAAAATGTTGAATATCAATTTGTTTCAGTTTCATAATCAATTCCCTTCAGCTGAGCTGCTAAAGTAACTTCAGTAGCGGCTTTAACTTCTGCAATAAAGGTGGGATCCGTAAGTAATGCTGCTGCTAATGAATCTTTCTTCGCCCAATCCTGAGCAGCATTCATTATCCCTGTATCGCCGAGCACTTCAGCGCGGGCGGAATCGAAAAACGGCTGATCTGTCGGGTTAATAGTCAATAAATGACTCACCTTGAAGCGGACATCTACTAAGCGGCTCTTAAAAGCGAGTTGATGACTAAGCTGCTCCCAAAAATCTGAATCTAGTAGCAGTTCCTGTTCAGCGGCGGTCAAAAATTGAGCCCCAAGTACAGTGACACTATAAAAAATTGGCTGCGGTCCAGCCGCCGGCAGGATGGTTAACAGCTTAGCCATTAAATCTGCTTTATTAATTGCTTCCCGTAATTCTAATTGGACACTTTCCCATTGAATAGCTGCAGTTGAATGAAACGTTAGTGAAACCTGCCGTGTCTGTTCATCTATCTCGCCTAAATAACATCCCTTAGGCCCAGTTTCCTTAATATGCCGGCCTTGCACATTTCCTGGGTAGACGATTAACGGGTCTTCACTCAGTGTTTGCCGCAAATGAATGTGCCCGAGTGCAAAGTAATCGTATTGCAGTGCTTTTAAAGCAGCTAATGTGAATGGTGCATAGACATTCTGACTAGCCTCACTAGTTGCAAGCTGCATGTGAGCTAAGCCAAAATTAAACTGTTCTGAGCGATCCGGAAATTTAGCAACTTGATCAGTCAGAATATGGTTGTGTAGGTAAGAAAAACCAGTGACATCATACTGAAAACCAGTTTTAGTCGTACAACTGACACGCTCAATCTGCTCATTAGCACCTAACAGTTTGAAATAGGGGCTCGGGGTTACGAGTAATTCTGCTAATCGCATGTGATCATGGTTTCCAAAAATCATCACCACTTGAATGTGCTGCTGCGTTAATCGTTCAATTTGTTTTGCTAATAGCAACTGACTACGTGGGCTAGGCTGAGGCGAATCAAATGTATCTCCCGCAAGCAGCACTAAATCAACTTTTTCTGCTAAAGCTAAATCTACAATCTGGGCAAGTGAATGGTCACTTGCTAGCGCAATTTCATTAAATACTTGTGATGGCAAAAAAGATAGTCCAAGAAACGGACTATCTAGATGCACATCTGCTACGTGAATAAATTTCATTGGTCAATCGTTAACCTAAAACTTTGTATATGTCTCTCATGGGTTTAAGCATAATCCCCTGAAGTTCATTTACAAACTGATACATACTACCTTCTGCATCCAGTAAAGCCAAAATATTCTTATCTTGCTTCACTTCTGCAGCAATCGTTTCATAAGCTTTACTGTCTTCTTCGGAAACAGTTTTGCCTTGTTCTCTTGCGCTAGTAATCTTAACTTGAACCGCATTCAATCTGTGGTAAAGCTTATAACTAGCATCATCAGCCTTAACTTTGGCAATGGCCGCCTTAACTGCGACAAATTGATCTACTTGTGTTAAGTCTGAAGCAACTTGGTTTGCTAAGTCGTAAATATTAACCATCGTCTACCTCCGAATTTTCACTTATCAAAATAACCTTTAAGCTTATTATACCATCGATTAATTTGCGTGCCTACACGGCCACGGATATTTTTAAAGCCACGTTTCACTTGATCCGTCCAATCTGAACCGGCACCACTTGACTGTAATAGTTGATCTGGTGGCTTCACGTTGAACTTATTCCCTGAAGTGTAGGGTAATAGCCCATTCATCTCAGATTGATATAACTTGGTAATCCCCGTCTCAGAAATCCCTTGCATATAATTTTGACGATTGGTGCTATCAAATCCTACCCAAGTGGCTAGCACAACATCTGGTGTATAACCCACAATCCATTGGTCTTTTGTCCCATAAGCAAAGGAGACTTCCGTTGAACCTGTTTTACCAGCAACTTCATAGACACTAGGTTGCGCAGCTTGCGCGGTCCCATTGGTAAAGACCCCTAACAGCATTGTCGTCATCTCTTTGGCGGTGGCAGCTGAAATAATCTTATGATTGCCCGTATTATTGTTCTGAGCAATCACACGACCACTAGCATCTGTAATCTTGGTAATCGCATAAGTCTGATTAGGTAAATTGCCCTTATTTGCAAAGGCCGCATAGGCTCTTGCCATTTGCAATGGTGATACCCCACTTGAAAGTCCACCAAGTGCTAGGGTCAAGTTTTGATCTCGCTTCGGGACAGAAATACCAAAGTTCTTGAGTGAAGCAGCACCTTGATCAACACCTAATTTATCTAGCAGCCAGACTGCAGGTACATTTTTACTCCAGGCAACTGCTGAATACATGGGAACTGTTGGTGAATAAGTATTATCGACATTACGTGGTTCATAATGATTCTTGCCAAACTTTTGCAACCGATCTGATAATTTGGAATCGTAATGGTAGCCATGCTCCAAAGCTGGGGTATAAACCGCTAGGGGCTTAATCGAGCTACCAGGCTGACGACGCATTTGAATCGCCCGATTATAGCCACGGAAAACATGACGGCCATTGCCACCAACGACGCCCTTAATGGCCCCCGTCTTAGGATCAATGGCAACACTAGCGCCCTTTGCGCGCGCCGTTCCAGTTGGATTAGCTGGGAAATTGGTACTATCGGCAAAAGAATTCTGCATCTGGGTCTGATACGACTGATTCAAAGTCGTATAAATCTTGAGCCCCTTAGTCATCACATCTTCTTCGGTTAAGCCATAACGGCGAATGGCTTCGTCAATGACCGTATCAAAAAAGTAAGGATATTTATATCCCCTCTGCCCGCGATAAGTATTGTTTAGCAATAGTCCTTGTCGGCTAACTGTTCGGGCAGTCCCGGCTGATATTTTATGGGTCACTGCCATTAACTGCAATACAGTATTGCGACGGTATAGCGCATTTGCCATATGGTCAACCGGATTATAATAACTCGGATTACGTAACATTCCAGCTAATGTGGCAGCTTCGCCGACGCTAAGCTGACTGGCATTTTTCCCAAAGTAACGGCGACTCGCATCTTGTACGCCCCAAACCCCATTACCAAAATAGGCGTTATTCAAATACATGGTAAGAATATCTTTTTTACTATAAACATGATTTAATTCAATCGCAAAAAATAATTCTTCCAATTTACGCGAATAAGTTTGTTGCTGAGTTAAGAGTGAATTCTTAGCTAGTTGCTGGGTCAAAGTCGAACCACCACCGGTAATTTCACCATGATGTAGGATCAAATTAACCCCAGCACGTGCCATCCCTTTTAGACTAAATCCACCATTAGTCCAAAAAGTTCGGTCTTCAGTAGCAACGACTGCGTGCTTAATATTAGGAGAAATATGTGCATAACCAACATAACTCCCTTTCTGTGCGTAAAGTGAACCAGCTTTTTTACCTGCTGCATCATAGACCGTGGTCGTTGTTGACAGTGATGCCTTTAAATTACTAATATTTGAAGTTTTAACTTTAAACGTATAATAGGTACAAGTAACGAGTATCAAAACTGCGGTAAGTAAGATAAGCCAACGGCCGATAAAAACATGTTGATTAACACGCTTAAAAACTTGCTTAAACCTACCCCGTGGTTGAGTTGTGTGCATATAATGCTCCTTTTTGAATAAGCCAATTCTAACATAAACTCAAAAACTAGGCTGAGCATCGAACTTGATTTAAGAAATATTTAGCAGATAGCGTTTTACGACATTCACTAGTTGCCCGCTAAAAGATGGTAAACTAGAAACACTGTGGAAGTAGACCACCAACACTAGAAAAAGGAAATCACATGCACAGCAGTCAATTTAAAACTCATTTTATTTACCCAGTACGCTTAGCTCCAGTAAAGGTATCAGACTTATTACGACAGCTATTAATACCTCGTAAGTGGCGCCATTATTTGCGGATTGAACAAGCAATTAAGGTAAACGGCAAGTATCGACATTTCAACGAGTTAATCGTTCCGGGTGAGCAAGTCACGTTGCAGCTTAATCACGTTGACAGTGATCAACAAAATTATCCAGCTAGTGGAAAATTACCACAAATCGTCTACGAAGATGCCAATGTGTTAGTGATTAATAAACCGGCTGGCCAAAAAACACACCCGAATCTCTATGAACACCAGACTGCTCTAAATGATTGTTGCACTTATCTTGGCTATAGTCCATACGTCGTACATCGGATCGATATGCTAACCAGCGGGCTGCTACTCGTAGCCAAAAATCCGGCAGTAGTTCCAATTCTCAATCGCCAGCTAAGCCAGAAAACCTTTAGCAGAGATTATCTTGCCATAGTCGCAAAAAAACAACTCCCAGAAAAATCCGGCTGGATTAATTTACCAATTGGACGTGACCCGCAAGACCGTCGTAAGCGCATGACCCGCCCAGATGGTGCTGCAGCCAGTACTCATTATCAACTGCTGAAAACCTCTGGTAACGAAGCCATGCTGACAATGGTCCTTCGAACTGGTAGAACTCATCAAATTCGAGTTCACTTAGCAGCAATTGGTTGTCCAATTATTGGTGATCCCTTGTACAATCCAGATTACCGGTCAGGACAACGCTTGAAACTACTCGCAACCCGGATGTCTTTTATCAAACCTTTCAGCTTTGAACAATTAGTCATTCAGTTGCCTGCTAGGCAAACTTAACAATACGTAAAAACACGTCTAACTTAGTTAGACGTGTTTTTATAATTGACTAGATTAATCAATGATTATTCTTCGTTTAATGAAGCTCTATCAAAACCAGCTGACTTCACCTTGCTGTCAATTGATGGGGTACCCATCCAAGAAATCATTTCCTTCATGGCATCTGAAATTGCTTCAGTACCTGGCAATAACAACTTACGTGGGTCATAGCCCTTGTGAGCCTTATCTTGATCCTTACCAGCTTCGAAGTACTTACGAGTAGCTGATTGGAAAGCTAATTGGAATTCAGTATTAATGTTAATCTTAGCAATCCCCAATGAAATAGCCTTTTCAACTTGTTCACGAGGAATGCCTGAACCACCATGTAAAACTAATGGAACATCAGGAACGGCAGTAGCAATTTCTTGCAGACGTTCGAAGTTTAAGCCCTTCCAGCCTTCTGGGTAGACACCGTGGATATTACCAATCCCACAAGCCAACTTGTCAACACCAGCAGCAACGAACAGCTTTGCATCTGCAACAGATGCAAGTTCACCACCATCGGCACCTTGGTTTTCACCAATTTTACCAATTTCAGCTTCAACTGAAATACCACGTTCATGAGCCAACTTGATGATTTCTCTAGTTTTAGCTAAGTTCTCATCAGTTGGTAAGTTATGACCATCAAACATAACGCTTGAAAAGCCTAACTTAATACACTCAACTGCCGAATCGTAGTCACCGTGGTCCAAGTTCAAAATAACTGGGACTGAGATGTCCATTGAATCCATTAAATCAGCAGTCAAGTCCTTGATTACCTTATAACCACCCATGTACTTGCCAGCACCAGTTGAGGCTTGGATAAGTAAAGGCGTTCTAGTTTCTTCTGCTGCTTGCAAAAGTGCCTTAGTCCATTCCAAGTTGTTAGTGTTATAAGCACCTACGGCGTAGTGATTACGACGAGCTTGCTTGAAAATTTCATTACCATTGTCAAAATAAGCCATTAAAATACCTCCTGAAAAACTTACAAGTTAATTGTACCCTTACAGAATAGTTTGAGCAATCTTTTGCTTTAAATGAAAACGCTAAATAATCTTCTTTGTAACTTTTGTTACATTTCTTTTGGTGCCTTAACGCCTAAAAGCCGCAATGCTTCATTAAGTACTAAGGAGCTTGCCTTGACGAGCGCTAATCTTGCTGGTAATTCGGTATCATCCGTTAAAATTTTCACATTAGCATAATACTTGTTAAACTTCTTAGCTAAATTCAAAGCAAATTTCGCCACGATAGATGGTTCAAACTTCTCGCTGGCGCGCACAATCACTTGTGGAAAATCAGCCAGGTCCTTAGCAACTTGGAATGACCATTCATCAGTTAATTGATAATCAGTCGCTGAAGCAGTTGTCAATTGCTCGGCCTTGCGTAGCACACTTTGAGCACGTGCATTGGTATATTGCACATACGGACCAGTATCACCCTCAAACCGAACGACTTCTTTAAGGTCAAAATCAAAATTGTCTAATCGATCATTCTTTAAATCATGGAAGATTACGGCACCTACACCAACGTCGTGTGCCACTTGAGCTTTGCCTGCTAAATCAGGATTCTTATGTTCAATTTGGTTTAACGCTAAGTCGACTGCGTCGTGAAGGACTTGATCCAAAAAGACCACGTTGCCCTTACGCGTTGATAACTTTTTACCGCCCTGAGTAATCAGACCAAACGGAACATGATGAATATTATCTGACCAATCATAGCCCATCTTTTTAAGGACGGCCTTCAATTGCACGAAATGCTCGCCTTGCTCATTTCCGACAACATAGAGCATCTTCACAAAGTCATAATGCTGCATCCGCCATTTAGCAGCTGCTAAATCCCGAGTGAGATAGATTGACGTCCCATCTGACTTAACAATTAGCGCTGGGTTTTGATCTGGTCCCATGTCAACCACTTGTGCGCCTTGCGACTCATGGAGCAACCCTTTATCTTTTAATTCGGTAATAACACTCGCCATCTTATCGTTAAAGAAAGCTTCACCATTATAAGAATCAAAATCAACATCTAATTCGTAATAAATTCGTTTAAAGTCTTCTAGAGAAACGGCCCGGAACCAGGTCCATAAGCGAGTTGCTTCAGCATCACCCTGTTCCAATTTCTTGAACCACAACCGGCCTTCGTCCTCTAGTTCAGGATGCTTTTCAGCCTCTTGATGAAATTTCACGTAATAATGGAACAAGTTCATGATTGGGTCTTGTTTGACATCAGCTTCATTGCCCCAATGTTTATATGCCGCAATCAACTTACCAAATTGGGTGCCATAATCGCCTAGATAATTGATTTTAATCGGGTGATAGCCCACTTTAGCCAATACTTTAGCCAGCGAATTACCAATAACCGTAGAGCGCAAATGCCCCATTGACATTGGCTTAGCAATATTCGGACTCGACATATCAATTGGAATATTGCCATGCCCTAAAGTCTGATCACCGTAATGAGCTTGCAGCTGCAATACTTGCTTCAAAGTATCAGCTGTTAATACTGCATGATTAATGGCGAAATTAACATAGGGGCCAACCGCAGTAATATTTGCAAACACCGGGCTCACTAATTTCGGCGCAATTTCCTTAGCAATAAGCACTGGGCTTTTGTGCAATTGCTTAGCTAAGACAAAAGTAGGGAAAGCGTAGTCTCCCATTTTGGCATTCTTTGGTCGTTCGATTAAATCACGCAACTGTGCCACTGGTAAATCGACATGCGCTTGCAATAACGCAATCACTTCTTCTTTAAAGTTCATTGATTTTCCTTTCAATCAAAAACGCCTCTTTCTAACGAAAGAGACGAGCTTATCCCGCGGTACCACTCTAATTGATGTGTGTCATCCACTCTATTTAACAATATTTAAAAGCTAATCACGCCTCCATGTGATTCTCTGTCTGTCTCACACCACGACAGACTCGCTGTTCCAGAATTGTCACACTACTACTACTAGCTTGTCTCAGTTAATTATAGCTAAGATTTCTTAAAACACAAGCAAAATGCCGAGTTGACTTAATTTGGCGATTGGCAAAATTGTTTCATTAAATGTGGTAAAGAAGCAACAAGCGTGGTTGGGCGTACGACATAGGATTCTTTAGCTAACCGATCACCAGCCAGTGAGTGGAGGTAGACCGCCGCTAAAATCGTCTTTAAACTAGCACCGAATTGACCAATGAAGGCACCTAAAATACCGGCCAAAATATCTCCCATGCCACCAGTTGCCATTGCAGCATTGCCAACTGGGTTTTCAAAAACTTCCCCTTGGCAAGTCATCACCTTCGTGCGATGAGACTTCAAAATGAGAATCCCATTGCCAGCTGGAAAGAGCGTCTTTAGCGCGACTATACTAGCAGCATCAGTTTGGAAAGGAATTCTAAGTTGACTCAACCATTGCCATTCCATCTGATGTGGTGTCAAAATAATTTTACCAGCATTAGTGGGTAGCAATTTCGGATCACGGGCAATTAAATCTAGGGCACTCGCGTCGAGGACTAAGGTTTGCGCTGCCGTCACCTGTGCTTTGACCATTAGCAGAACTTGCTGGGCTAACTGATTCATCCCCAGCCCTGGACCACAGACAACGACATCAACCTGACTAATCATTTGTGCCAATTGGCGATCTCTTAAATCTAAAAACATCGCTTCTGGAACACGAGCGTGCAAAGCCGTCAGATTAATTGAATGAGTAACCGTACAGGTAAGCCCTGCCCCAGCATTAACAGCGGCCTCAGTCGCCATGATAATGGCACCACCATACTGTTCAGAACCGCCAATTAGGAGTACCCGACCAAAATCACCTTTGTGTGAATCGGACGGACGCGGCACAATCACATCATTCAAAATAGCTGAGCTAATGCGAGTCATGATTATCCCCCAAAGATGAAGCGCCAAAACTTCACAAAAATATTAACTTCAGAAACTGACGCCAGTGGTGCCACTGGGATTCGCATCCCAGCAGGGCGATTCAAGCCCGTCAAGACAGTTTTACCTGACTTAAACTGCACCGTAGTGGCGACTTGACCACGTTTGAGTGGTGCAGGCACTTCTGAAGTCGTCAGATGTGCTGTTAACTTCTTACCATCGACTGGATCCCAAACGGTTGTCCGGTTGGTCAAACCAGTAGCAACTCGCTTTTCATGACCGTCTTTCACTTTCAAGGAAATGAGTCGTTGGCCGCTAGGAATGACTACTGCACGGTAATGGGTAAACAGATACTGCAATAAATGCTTCGTCTGGACAAACCGAGATGGATCACTACTAGTAACGTGCTTCGCACCCATTACCACGGTAATAATCCGGCTACCACCACGTGCTAAGGTACCAACAAAACAGGCACCCGCTGCATCGGTCGTCCCGGTCTTTAAGCCATCTAGCGGATAACGGTTATCGTATTGTGAGAGCCCTTTTAGCATCCAATTCCAATTAGCCATTGGTGTAGTCGTATGCCCGTCAACAAAGCCCATTTTAGCGATGCGGGTCGTCTCAAGGACGACAGGAAAATGATGCAGTAATTTAGTAGCAATCGTTGCCATATCACTTGCAGACATCTCATTCTCCGCTTTGCGGCTGACACCGGGATAGGCATTGCTACCTAAATTACCATTAGGTAAGCCATTAACAGTATAAATTTTGGCATCGCTTAGTCCCCAGTGTTTAACGAGGGCACGCATTTGTTTCACAAATGCCACTTGATTTCCAGCAACCGCATTGGCTAAACACATCGCAGCGCCATTAGCGGAAGCAATTAAAGTTGCCTGATACAACTGTTTAATCGTATAAGCATGTCCTGCTTGCAACGGAACATTGGAATAATCAGCATTATTAGCAACCTTAGCAATTGCCTTAGTGGCACGGACTTTGGTTTGCCAATTAATGGCGCCTCGTTTTAAGGCAGCCAAGGTCAAATAGACCGTTACCAGTTTAGTCATCGATGCAATTGGCATCACCTTGCCGGCATTTTTAGCATATAAAACTTGCCCTGTCTGTGCATCAATTGCCATCGCCGACTTGACCTTTAAATTTAGCTGATCA
Organism: Lactobacillus sp.; assembly: GCA_030455605.1. Taxonomy (GTDB): domain Bacteria; phylum Bacillota; class Bacilli; order Lactobacillales; family Lactobacillaceae; genus Lactobacillus. The sequence continues at coordinate 1,186 of JAKDPD010000002.1, read as the reverse complement.
GCTTGCACATCCGGTTGGCTACTAGCAGAAACCGGGGTGCCAGTCGTAACCAAAGCGAAAGCTAACAGCGATAAGCCACTGATGATGAGTTTTTTTAGTTTTCTCACTTTTTATAATCCTCTCCCAAATTATTCAAAAAAAGTTATTTCATGCATACATTCTACCAAAAATTTGGTATCATAGGTAATGTTGTAACAAGAGATTAAGTTTGTCACAATTGCCCGCTTGGCGGAACTGGCAGACGCGCAGCGTTCAGGTCGCTGTTCTGGTGACAGAGTGAAGGTTCGAATCCTTTAGCGGGCATATAGAATGTTGATTTATCAGTATTTTAGCTAAAAATGTACGCATACATTCAGAGCATCAAAAAAAGACCAGTTTATAATAAACTGGTCTTTTTTTATTGTCCTTTTTCTAAACAAAAAAGCCTCGCCATTAGCGAAGCTTACTCTAATTTAATTATCTGCTTGGTCCCAGAGTTTTTTAGCAACTGGAATAGCCGACAAATCAGTAATATCTTGTTTACTCGTGACCACTAAATTATTTTGGCCATCAGCCAGGTGATTGAAGCTACTAATACTCTGATCCTTGAAGTAGTTATCACCTGCATCTGCTAAGGCGGCTTGCAATTTAGTAATCCGATAATTTTCAGCATCGGCTTGCAGGCGCACTGCCTCCGCTTCGGCTTTTGCCGTCTTGACCAATGCTTCATTCTTAGCCTTGGTTGTCAATTCAATATGACGTGCTTCCCCTTCAGCCTTGGCAATGGTGGCTGTCTTTTCCCGGTCAGCCGTTAATTGCTTGTCCATGGCCCGCTGGATCTCAGCACTTGGCAACAATTCATCAACGTTCACCCGGATGACCCGAATACCATAGACATCCGTTAAATCACCAATTGCTGCTGCCAGTTGCGTATTAATCTTGCTGGTTGAACCTAAGGCTTCATTCAACTCCATCCGGCCAATAATATCACGTAAATGACCCCGAATTAATTGCACCATGGATTCAATCGAATCGGTATTATTGTAGAAGTACTTAAACGAATCTGTCACTTGATAATTTAAAGTTAAACTCGTCGTGATTTCAGCATTATCTTTAGTAATAATTGAATACTTGTTAATCTCTAAAGGTTGCAATGCTAACGAGACTTTGCGAACTTTCTGGAAAAACGGGGCAATATACACTAAAC
>JAKDPD010000029.1 GCA_030455605.1 Lactobacillus sp. | reverse complement strand
GTTTCGTATTTCATAAGTTAAGATTATAGCAGATGTTTCGCAGTAACTCTAATGTCTTACCTAGCGTCCAAGATCAGCATTAAGTTTTAACGAGGTGCCAGATAAAGCATGCACCAAGTTCATTACAAAAAAACAATCAATCTCATCATGAGGTTGATTGTTTTTTCTGGATTATTTTGTGATGTTTGTAGTTGAGCGATTACCTCGCTAGTTTTGTTCATCACTGTCGCTATTCTGATTTGCTGCAGAAGTAAACTGATACTTGTCCAGATATGTTCGTGTTTTAGCCATGCTTTGAACCTCCTGATTGCCTTTATTACCTTGTTAAGACGAGTTAATAAATCATATTCCTTACCATATAATTTATTTTACTTGGTCCATTCAGCACATACAAGCACCCTCTAAAACAAAAAAGAACTGAAACACTTCAGCTCTTTGATTCATTGGCGTTAAGGATGTTGCGATACTTTAATCTGACCAGAAATGATGCCTTTACCAGCAACTTGTGCTTGTTGCCAAGCGCTATCGCTGATAAAACCACGCGTCAGGTAAACGCCCTTTTCTTTCAAGCCGTAACTCAACAGTTGGCCACCTGGGAAAGTCTTACGGGAGACGATGTCCTTAACCGCGGCATCAACACCGGTCATGACTGAAGTCAGACAGAAGTTCGCTGATTTACCAGTTGAATCTTTATAGGCACCTTGATCTTGTTGGTCAGAATCAACCCCAATGACCCAAACCTTTTTAGCAGCTGGCTTGGTCTGGTTGATGGCTTTAGCAGCAATAAAGACCCCATTACCAGTGCTACCAGCAGCCGTATCAATGACATCAACACCGCTCGCATACATTGCCTGGGCGATTGATTTACCTTTATCTGGCGCTGTAAATGAACCAACCAATTGATTCTTAATCGTAATATGTTTGTGCAGCTTCTTAGCTTCTGCTTTTGCCCCTTGGCTAAAGCCAGCTTGGAATAAGTCAATAATATCGGACTTGACGGCACCAATGAAGCCTAATTTACCAGTCTTAGTCGTTCTAGCAGCAACCACACCAGCTTGATAAGCAGCTTCATTTGAACGGAAGCTGACACTTGCGACATTCTTTTGACCTTTAACAATGTTATCCACAATCACAAAATTATTCTTGGGATGGGCTTTAGCCGCTTTAGAAATCGCCTGGTTGAATTGGAAACCAATGCCGAAGATCGTCTTGTAACCGGCATTTGCAGCCTGGTTCATATTAGGTAAATAGTCACCATCTGAACTAGAGGCGAAATAATCATATCCGCCCTTGCCCCGCTTCAAGCCATACTTAGCGCCAACAGCCTTAGCACCGGCCCAAGCAGCTTGATTAAAGGACTTATCATCAACACCGCTCCCATTGGTCACCAAAGCGACTGACCGATTACTGTGCTTAGTGTTATGACTAGCACTACCACTATGTGAACAACCACCAAAAATCGCACTAACTGCAACAATTGCTGAACCAATTGTGATTACTCGTTTAAAACTCATGTTTCCCTGTTCTTTCTATACTGGTAGGCACACATTCAAATACCCCAGTTAACTTAATAAGTGACCACTGCTACTTTGACGACCTATCAATCCGTTAAAATCTCAGTGCATTAACCATATCAGGAACTACATGTTGTGTCAATCTGATATGTAAGCCACAAATACTGGTATATCAACACCGACATTTGTCATCTAAAGGCACCTATCCGCACCTCACTAAGGATGGCAGGCTCTCAGCGTTTTTTTGAAAAAAAGTGAGTAAAATAAAAAAACGCGCATTTAGCTGCGCGCTTGGTAAGACTGATTAAGCTTTCAAAAACGTAATTTGCCGATGCAGGCGAACAATCACACCATCTTTACGCAATTGCTGTAACACCAATCCGGCTGTCTCACGGGTCGTCGCACTGATTTCAGCCAGTTCAATTGTCGTTAATGGATAGCGAATCACGACTTGCCCCTGCTGATTCGCTTCCCCTAATTCTTTCTTGAGTAGTTTCAACGCTGGGAGGACCCGATCACTAGCAGACGAGTTCACCATCACTTGTAGTCGGCGCTCATGTTGGTCAATAATGAGTCCCATTTCTTTAACAACATCGGCCATCATCGCGTTATTTTGATGTAATAACTGTTCAAAAATCTGCGTAGGTAATACGCCGATAATCACTTTCGTCGCCGTCTTTGCCGTATAAGCATATGGCTGACCACTAAACAAGCCGCGAAAAGGAAAGCCATGCAAACAGTTGACATATTCCAAATAATTTAACCGATCATCTGCATCCCGGCGCTCAATGCGTACCACCCCGCTGAGTAGATAATAGAAATTGACCCGAGGATCTCCCTGAAAAAACAGCAGTTGTCCTTTGTCGTATTCGCGAAAAAGACTATGCATTTTAATTAATGCCAGCTCTGAAGCTGTTAATTGCGTAAATTCAGCTTGTCGACATAATTGCTTAAAATAGCGCTGTTTACTTTCCTGATCCATGGCGACACTCCTCATTTCAAAAAGACTGACTAGTTATAGTTTATAATAACAAGTCAGTCTTTTAAAATTTAACGGTCATATTTTAATCCGATATCGTGAATAAAATCTTTATGCTACTTAAGCCGCAATTCTACCAGTAACAAGTAAGAAGATTCCTAGCACTGCACCTGCTGCAAGCAAGGCCGTCACTAGCCACTCATTTCTGGTCAGCCAGTGGGTAGCACCACGTTCACGCCGTGCCTGCGCGAAGAAAAACAGACCTGGGATATAAGCAATTAAGCAAAGGAGCACATATTGTAACCCCGCCATATAAATGCCAATACATTGGAATAGTAAGGCAAAAACGCCAAACAACAGTTGCTTCCAGTTGCCACGTACCGTGCGCTCTTGCCATGATAATTTAATTTGATAGAGTGCGACAAAGATATAGCAAATGATAATCGCAGCCGTACAGAGTGAATAGGCAAAATTATAGGCACGATCGGTAAACAGCAATGAGAACAGAAATAGTTGTACCAAGCTGGCGGTTAAAACTAATGAGAAAGTTGGTGACCCATACTTGTTTTCTTTACCAAAAATTGCCGGTAACAACTTCTGTTTAGCCATTAACCGCGTTGTTTCAACTGGTAGCATGGTCCAGGATAGCCATGAACCAAGGACCGAAATAATCAGACCAATACTAATGAAGGCACCGCCCCAAGACCCAACCATATCCGAAAAGATGTAAACCATTGCTGGTTCTGGCAAACGGGTTAACTCGGTCCGGCTCAGGTAGCCATAAGGTAACATCGAAGCTAAGAGATAAATGATGATTAACGAGATTAAGCCAATCAAAGTCGCCTTGCCGGCATCGGTTTTCCGTTTAGCCCGCGACGATAGCATCGCTGCGCCTTCAATCCCAACAAAGACCCACATCAGGGCCATCATACAATCTCGCATTTGATTCCAGATACTGACGTTTTTCGTATCGCTACTCAAATTTGTCGTTAAGTTACCCCAGAATTCGGCGGTAAATACCTTGCCATTAAACATGACAATGGCGAAAACAATGAAAGCAAAGAGCGGGATCAACTTACAAACAGTCACAATCGCGTTTAAAAAAGTGGCACTTTCAATCCCGCGGTTAACAATATACGTCAGTAACCAAGAGGCGATGCTAGCCCCAATAATTGACGCCATATTCTGTCCACCTTTAAAAGCTGGAACAAAATAGCCAATCGCACTCATTAGCACGGTCGCAAAAGCCACATTTCCTAACCAAGCTGATAACCAGTAACCCCAGCCACTAATAAAGCCAGAGAAATGACCAAAGCCAGCATCGGCATAAGCAAAAATCCCTTCTAGCTCAGGCTTTTTCAAAACCAAATGATTTAATGATAAAGACAACATCAAAATGCCAAAACCCACAATTAGCCAAGCTAATAACGCTGGGCCGGGTGCTGCCGCATTTGCTAAATCTGAAGTTAGGGCAAAAATCCTGACACCAATCGATGACGTCACGACCACTGCTACTAGCGGTGCTAAGCTAATACCAGTAGTTGACGTGCGTGGCTGGCGTTCAACTGCAGCCATGATAAACTACTTTCCAACTAGTGTTAAACCAGTTTTATTGACGAATAATAGTCCCAACGAGACCAGTGGCGAGTTTACCTACCTTAGCCAGTGACGTAATAATGGCTTCGCCATGACCACTCGCCGTTACAAATTCGATGGCAGCTTGAACCTTAGGCAGCATTGATCCCGGCGCGAATTGCCCCGCTGCCAGATACTGCTGTAGTTCGCTCACCCGAACTTGATGTAAGGGCCGCTGCGTTTACTTCCCATAATCTAAATAAATACTGTCCACTGCGGTTAAAATTAATAGCTGATCCGCCTTAAGGGCGGTGGCTAAGACACTGGACGCTAAGTCTTTATCAATGACCGCTTCACGGCCAATAAGTTCGTCAGCTTCAGCCACGACTGGAATGCCGCCGCCACCAACTGCAATCGGAATAATGCCTTGCGCCACTAGTGTCGTAATCGTATGCGTCACTAACACGGCTTGTGGACGTGGCGAGGCAACCACACGGCGGTAACCCCGCCCCGCATCCTCACGATAAATATATTCAGGATGTTGCTGCTGTTCCTGCGACAATTGCGCGCGGCTAAAAAAGGGACCAATTGGCTTGGTGGGCTGCTTAAAGGCAGGATCATCCCCAGCCACCGCAACTTGTGAAATAATCGGTGCCACTTCCTTGTTAATCCCGGCAGCTTGCAGCGCCTGCGTCATGCTATTAGCTAACCAATAACCAATACTGCCAGCGGTCATCGCATCGGCCACATCGAGTGGCATGGGCGGATTGCTCGGACTACTTCCTTGCGCAAATTGTAATAAGAGATTGCCGACCTGCGGGCCATTGCCGTGAGTGATAATCAAGTCATTGCCTTGCTGCACCAATTTAACTAATTGCTTTGCAGTCGCTTTAACGGCCGCTAATTGCGCAGCTGCACTCGGATCACGACTCAAGATGGCATTGCCGCCTAAAGCCACCACAATTTTCTTCCCAGTCATGTTCGTTTCTCCTTAGTCTTTTTCCCATCAAGTTTAAATTTTAGGGATAAACAAATCCCCCAAAGTTGCAGCCATAATGGCCTTGATGGCATGCATCCGATTTTCAGCTTCCTCAAATTGCCGTGCTAGCGGTGATTTGAAGACCTCATCCGTCACTTCCATTTCTGTAATGCCATATTTGCGAGCAATTTCTTGGCCATAAGTCGTCTGCGTGTCATGAAAAGCAGGCAAGCAGTGCATAAAGATGAGCTGATCATCCGGTGTCCCAGTTGCAGCTAACATCGCCTGGTTAACTTGGTAGGGCTTTAAGGCTTTAACCCGCTCTTCCCAATTATCTTCGCCCATGGAAACCCAAACATCGGTATAAATCACATTGGTGCCTGCTACCCCTTGCTTAAGATCATCCGTAATCAAGAATTTAGCGCCTGTCTGCGCCGCAAACTTCTTGGTAAGGGCAACAACTTCTGGCACCGGTTGCAATGCCTGCGGGGCTAAAATACGCACGTTAACCCCTAACATAGTGCCAGTTACGAGTAAGTCATTAGCGACATTATTACGCCCATCCCCAACAAACGTTAAATTGATACCTTGCAAGTGACCAAAGTTTTCTTTGATGGTCATAAAGTCAGCAATCATTTGTGTCGGGTGCCACTGGTCAGTTAAACCATTCCAGACGGGCACTCCAGCATATTTTGCCAGCGCCGTCACATCTGCATGGGCAAAGCCGCGGTACTCAATGCCATCAAACATCCGGCCTAAAACTTTTGCAGTATCGGCAATAGACTCTTTATTACCCAGCTGTAAATCATTAGCTCCCATGAACTCAGGTTGCGCGCCTAAATCTACCGCAGCTACGGTAAAAGCTGCCCTAGTCCGCGTCGACGTTTTGGCAAAAAGCAAGGCGATATTCTTACCTTCCAAATAGTGGTGTGGCAATCCCCGCTGCTTCATTTGCTTTAGATGTAAGGAAAAATCCACTAAATAATTAATTTCGGCTGGGGTAAAATCTTTGCAAGCAAGAAAGCTCCTACCCTGCAACTGCGATGCATCAAATTGCTTACTTGTTAAGGCTCTCATACCTAAATCCTCCATCACCTAGCGCTCCAAATCGGCGCGAATCAGCGGCATACTCATACATCTTGGACCACCACGGCCACGTGATAATTCACTAGATGGAATTTCAATCACCCGAATGCCATGCTCACGCATTAACTTATTCGACACATAATTACGGTCATAGGTCACGACCACGCCAGGTGCGAGTGCTAAGGTGTTAGACCCATCATTCCACTGCTCACGACCAGCGATAATCTCATCCCCGCCACCAGTTGGCAGTAAATCTAGTTCACTCACGCCTAAAGCCGCTTTTAAAACAGCCCGTAAATCCTGGCTATGAGTAATGCTATAACCATCGGCATTGTCGCTAGGGTGCAAAGTCCACGTATCAATCTTGCCGCCTTCGCCTAGAATTCCCGGATGGACGGTAAACTGATCATAGTTAATCATGGTGAAGACGGTATCTAGGTGCATCATGGCATGATTCTTAGGAATATCAATGGCAATCACAGTATCAAATCCACTGTCATGACTAAACAAACTACGAGCAATATCTTGAATAGCATAAGCCGAGGTACGTTGTGACACCCCAATCGCTACCGTATGGTGATTGAGCACCAACTCATCACCACCTTCAATCCGCGTACCATGATTACGATTACGCCAAACTTGTAACCCCTGGTGTGCAAAGCGGGGATGCTGCCTGATAATCGTCTCCATGAATAACGATTCACGCTGACGCGCTACAAAAGTGAGGTGGTTAATTGTCAAGCCCTCACCAATTGCCGCTGCTGGATCGCGCGTAAAATACATATTAGGCATGGGATCTAAGTAGAACGGATAGTCCGGTGCTTCGGCAAAGCTGCTAAGATTGGTGGGTTTAAAAGCCAGCGCATTTTTGCGAATTCCCGCAATTAGCTGCTGAATCATCGCTGGGGTCTCAAGCCCTAACAAATGATCCTTAATCGTCTCAAACATTGCACCTGGACCTAATTCTGATTCATGCAAAAATTGCGTGAGAAATTGATCCTTTTGCGCGTCTGTGGTTAGTGCTTGCGCGGGCAAGTCATCCAAATATAAAACCTCAACCCCTTCTGCCTGGAGCACCTTGGCAAAAGCATCGTGTTCCTTTTGAGCCGTAGGCAAATATGGAATATCATCAAACAATAATCTCTTCATCATTTCAGGTGTGAAATTTTCTACTTCCTGTCCTGGGCGTTTCAACAGTACGGTTTTTAAGGGACCGATTTCCGAATAAATATAAATTGGCACTACCATCATTTTACCTCCTTGTTGACACAGCAAAATTACTCTGACGCCTTTATTTTAAGCCATGTTAGCGCTATCTCAAAACGGCTAACCCGCAGTTAACATGCGAAATTTCCGACATTTTTTAGGTAATCAAAAAAGCCTTAATGGTAATTAACCATCAAGACTCGCCGAAAATTTAACTATTTGCTGCTAGCACTGCTTGAATAATCGCATGCCGAAATTGATGCGCCTCAAGGGCTAAAACGCCTTGAATTGTTGTGCCACCAGGAGAAGTCACCAAGCCCGCTAAATCTGAAAAAGATTGTTGACTATTGGCTGCTAGCTGACCGCTGCCAGCCACCATACTAGCAATGAGCTGCTTCGCCGTTGGGCGATCTAGGCCCGCTGCGACAGCCGCATCACTCATGGCAGCCATGAAGATATCGACGAAAGCTGGACCACAGCCACTTAACGTCCCGGCAATATTTAATTGGGACGCTTTAACCACCACCACGGTCCCTAATAGGGCTAATAACTGCTTGGCTTGTGCGAGTTGGACCGGATCCGTTTGGGCATCTTTCCCAATCGTGATCGTTCCCTAATTGACTGCTACCGGAATATTAGGAATAAACGTAACGACTGGATAGTTAGGCGCAATTTCATGTAGCGCTGCGACAGTCACACCGGCCGCAGCTGATAATAACAATGTGTCCGGGCTCAGTCCCTGGTCCACCAATTTGGCCACAATTGCCTTGGTTAAAGGTGCTGGGGTCGTCAAAATAACCGTATCTAGCCCCGCCTTAGCAAATACCGTATCATCACTGGTTAAAGCAAAGCCTAATTCAGCTTGCAGCCGATCCACCCGAGGATTCGGCGGATTCTTAACTAGTAGCGTGACCGCTGACGGCGAATGCTGCTCTGCCCGCATAAACCCGCGAATAAGTGCCGTCCCCATTTGTCCAGCACCGACAATGCCAATTTTCATCTTGATACCCTTTTCATGCCTTCAAGTAACCTTGATAGACAACTATCTGCTGACTAAGTTAAACTTAAGTATAACCTAATCACGTCACAGTTTCAGAAAGGAGCCCATCTTGAAAAAAACATTACTTGCGACATTAAGTCTTGGCCTACTCGTCTGCCTAGCTGGCTGCCAAAAGCCAGCCGCCGAGCATCCTGAAAAAGCTGAAATCGCCTCGTCCAGTCGCAAGACCACAACCTCAACCACCACTTTACCTAAAATAACCGTCAAAGCAGCGATTGACCGTTACCAGCGTCACTATCCGCAAGCAACCCTCACGGGGATTGAATTAGCGCCCAAATTAGGGCAAAACCATTACACTTACGAGCTTGAGGGAGTTGACCAAACCCACGCTTACACTTTAGCGCTTGATGCTCAAAGCGGAAAAGTGCTCAACAAGTGGCAGGAACGGCTAGATGCGGACGAACAAGGTGGGCGTGCTAAACGCGAAGACGGCTTAGCACTTAACAAATTGCTGACGCTGAAAGACGTCACTAAACGAGCTGAAAAGGCTGCTGGAAGCGGCAAAGCTACCAATGGTCGCTAGAGCGCGATGATGGGATCACTTATTGGGAAGTCAGCGTCAAAGCCCCCCACCATGAACGCGAAGTTAAGCTAGCTGCCCAGAGCGGTAAGATTCTTGAAATTGATGATTAACAAAAAGCACCAGTTCATTAAAACTGGTGCTTTTTTTCTGTGATTACCGAAAATATGATATAAAGTCGTGATAAGTTGCCGGTTGTGCCACCACCTCAGCAGCTGCAGTGTGCTTTAAAACAAGATAGTAGTCACAAGTCTGATACAAAAACTCAGGATCATGGCTAATAATCACCAGTGTCAAGCCAAATTGCTGCTGATACCGTTTCAAACAGGCAATGACACGCAGTAAATTACGTTGATCCAAGCCAGATGAAGGTTCATCTAATAGGACTAGTTCAGGATGATGTAGTAGTGCTGTAGCCAACACTAAACGCTGCTTTTGCCCACCGGATAAAGTCGCGGGGTGGCGATCACAATAAGCAATTAATCCCAACTCTGCCAACAGTTGATGTGCTTCTTGGATACGTGCCGGAGTTTCCGCTAAATTCAAGAATAGCTCATGCCAAACACTATCCGTAAATAATTGATACGTTGTCTGCTGCATGACATACCAACTGACATGTCGTAACTGATGGCGCAACACGCGCTGCTGATATAAATAGCACTTGCCGTGCTGCGGGCGTAGTAGCCCAGAAAGTAGTTTAGCTAGGGTTGATTTACCAATACCATTTCGCCCAATGATCCCCCAACTACTTGCTTGATTAATGGTCAAATTAAAATTAACCGGTACCAACAATGGCTGACGCCAGCGATATCCAAATCTTAAATCGGCTACCCTTATCAACTCCTGTGACTGCTGGTAAGACAACTTGGGTAACAACTGTTCTGGTATCAAGTTGGGACTTCTTAGGCCTAATTTAGTACGTTGCTGCAGTGGCATCGCTTGAAGCTGGCGACGTGTATATTCACCTTGAATTTCACCATGATCCAAATAAATAAAACGATCAATCACTCCCATTAAGTAAAATAGATGATGTTCGGCCACTACTAACGTTGTCTGCTGCGAAAGTTGCTGTAATTGTTCAGTCATGTGATGAATTTCAGGTAAATCCAGATTGGCGGATGGTTCATCTAGCAAGAGCACCTTAGGATGTGGGTAGCACTTGCTAAAGCAGAAGCCAAGCATGATGTAATTCCAGCCGAAGCCGCACGTGAAATTGCCCAAAAAGCTCATGCGGAAAATATTGACATGGACGCAGTCCGTGCCGGCTTTAAAAAGACCTCACATCCCCTCATGCCGCAAATTCGGGCTTTTACCAAAATTTGCAATTCTGAAGCGGGCGGTTATATTCACTGGGGTGCGACCACACAAGATATCACCGATACTGGGATGATCCTCCAATTAAAAAATGCTCAAGACATTATTGAAAGCCAACTTGAGACGCTACTACAAGCGGTCCTGGCAAAAGCAGACCAATATAAACGCTGTGTTGCCGCCGGACGCACCCACGCGCAACATGCTGTACCGATTACTTTAGGCTATAAGTTTGCGATTTGGGCTGATGAACTCGGTCGTGATTTAGCGCGCCTGCAGCACGATCGCCGTAGTTACTTCGTTGGTCAGCTTGGTGGTGCGGCTGGTACCCTAGCCTCTCTCTTTGACAAGGGCATTGCTGTTCGAGACGATTTCTGTAAGGAATTAGGCTTGGCCAGCCCGACCATTACTTGGCACGTGTCCCGCGACCGACTCGCTAATTTTTTGAGCGATCTAGCAATTGCTGCCAGCACGATTGGCAAAATTGCGAATGAAATCATTAACTTGCAACGAACTGAGCTCGAATAAGTTGAGGAAGGCTTCCAAATGGGGAAAGTTGGTTCAAGTACGATGCCACAAAAACGTAACCCAATGATTTGTGAAAACATCTATGCCAATGTCCGCCTCATCAAAAATCAGGCCAACTTGGGTTTTGAAGCAATGTTGCAGGAACATGAACGTGATATGTCCTTTTGGCAAACAGAATGGCTTTACCTCCCACAGATGTGTCTCCTATTAAGTTGCACCATTAAAATGATGCAACGAGTCATGGGACAAATGATCGTCCATAAAGACAATATTGAACACAACTTAAACCTAACTAATGGCCTCATTGTTTCAGAACGCGTAATACTTGATTTAGGCCGCTATATTGGCCGCCAAAACGCGCATGAAGTCATTTATGAAGATGCGATGGCTGCCTTTATCAATCGTCGTAACTTTTTTGATGTACTTAAGCAAGATTCGCGGGTAACCAAAGATGTCGATGAAGCCACGCTGAAAGAAATGCTCGATCCCCATAAGTACATCGGTGCTTGTGTACAGATGGTCGATGCCGTCGTGCAAAAATGGCAAAACTAAGCATTTAACTAGCAATTGAAAAAAACACCTTATCTGTTTGATAAGGTGTTTTTTTTCTCTTAACTGAAACCATACCACTTGCCTTCTACTAGCTAAAAGGACTTAAATGGAATTAAGTATTATCACGAACATTAGAAAGTAGGAAACACATGCGCTTATGGCATGAAGCATTAATTTCAAGTTTACCGCGCCAACAATTGCTGGGGCAGCACCGTGAACTAGCAGCTTTACGGGGAAATGGCTGGGGACGCTCCCATGCAACCGTTAATTATATTTTTGAACACTCGCCTTATCGTTTATACCAATTTCATTGTTTGGTTATGGCAGAAATGCGGCAACGTGGATATCATCCCGACCCTAAATGGTTAGACCCTTGCTACCGCGGTCAGCACTGTCCGCCTTATCCAGAGGTTGTGCCGGTGCCAATGCGGCACCCGATTTATCCTGAACACGACCACCATTATCTCACCAGTTGCGTCACTAATTTAGCTCAAAAGGGCATTCAGCTCGCGGATGTGCCCAGCCAGCCTTAGGAGGCAGTCTCTTGTTTACGTTATTTGTCCTATTATTACAGCGACTTGGCATCATTTTGGTGCTTGCCTTTTTACTCGTTAATGTGCGTTTCTTTCGTCAAGTCATCAATGATAATAGCTGGCATGCCAAACTGATTTTAATTGTCATCTTCACCATCTTTACCGTTATCTCCAATCTCACTGGGGTCGAAATTACCCGAGGCAATACGCTGATTCAAACGCCTTTTTTGACCACCCTGCCACAATCTGACTCAATAGCTAACACGAGAACACTAGTCATCTCGGTGGCTGGGATCGTTGGTGGACCTTTGGTGGGCGGCTTTGTCGGTCTGTTCGGTGGGATTCACCGGGTTTTACAGGGGAATTTTTCAGACTACTTCTATATTATTAGCTCGATTCTCGTAGGACTCTTCACAGGTTTCAGTGGTCGCTGGCTCAAACGGGCTAAGACCTACCCCGCACCTTGGATTAGTGCGCTACTAGGCATTGTAGCCGAAGCCATTCAGATGGGCTTTATTGCGGTCTTTAGTGGCCTCTCCCTTGTGAAACTCATTATGGTCCCCATGATGCTGCTCAATAGCATTGGGGCCTTCGTCTTTATTTCCATTATTAACGCTTATTTGAGTAATGAACAACAATTAATGGCTGTCCAAACGCGCGATGTCTTAAGTCTCGCCGATAAAACCCTGCCGTATTTTCGTCAAGGGCTGAACGCCAATTCTGCCCTAAAGGCCTGTGAAATTATTAAAGCTTATACCAATTTTGATGCGGTCGGCATTACCGACCGGGTCAACGTCCTCGCCCATGTGGGGGCTGGTCGAGATCATCATCTGGCCCAAGAGGCGGTACTGACTGACCTTTCTAAGCACGTGATTGCCAGTGGTCAAGCGCGCTATGCCTATCGCAAGTCTGACATTGGCTGTCCCCACCCAGGTTGTCCCTTAGCGGCGGCAATTGTTTTACCACTTAAAATTGATCATCAGACTATTGGGGCACTTAAAATGTATTTCACCAAGGCGGAAAAGTTAACTTCCGTTGAAAAAAACCTGGCAGGTGGACTCGCCTCGATTTTTTGTAGTCAACTGGCACTCGGGGTGGCTGAAGAACAGTCGAAGCTGGTGCGTGATGCCGAAATCAAATCCCTACAGGCCCAAATCAACCCCCACTTTTTCTTCAATGCCATTAACACGGTGAGCGCACTCATGCGGACTGACGTCACCAAAGCACGCGCTGCCTTAATGCAACTGAGCACCTTCTTCCGCTCTAGCTTGCAAGGGGTGCGTGAGACTCAAATCTCACTGAAACAAGAGTGTGAGCATGTTAATTCTTACATGTCATTGGAACAAACCCGTTTCCCAGATAAATATCAAGTGATTTACCGCCTGCAGACGAAAGACGATGTCAAAGTACCGCCCTTCTGTTTGCAGGTCCTCGTTGAAAATGCCATCCGGCATGCCTTTGTGGGCCGCAAACAAAATAATCAGATTATCATCAGTGTATTGCCACAAGGTGATCAAATGCGCCTTTCTGTCGCTGATAACGGGGTAGGTATCCCGTCAGAACTCATTCATAAACTAGGTCAAGAAGTCATGACCTCAACGACAGGGACTGGGACGGCACTCGTTAACTTGAATCGACGCCTAATTGGTTTATACGGTCGTAGCGCTGCCTTGCAAATCAAAAGCAGTTCGCAAGGGACAGACGTTAGCATGTTAATCCCCTTGCAAGCAAAAGCTTTACCCAACTCTATTTTTAACGATTCGGAGGCCCCATCATGAAAGTTCTAATTGTCGATGATGAACCCTTATCACGCAATGAACTTGCTTATTTATTGCGCCAAAATCCTGTCATCAGTGATATCCGGGAAGCCGAAGGATCAGCGGATGCGTTACAGCAACTCGTTAAACAACCAGCCGATTTACTCTTTCTCGATATCGAATTAAACGAAGAAAATGGCTTTTCCCTCGCCAATGAATTACAGCATCTAGCCCAACCGCCACTCGTCATTTTTGCGACCGCTTATGATAATTTTGCTGTTGATGCCTTTAACATTGACGCCGTCGATTACGTTCTCAAACCCTTTGAACAGGACCGCATTAATCAAGCTGTCGCCAAAGCAGTGAAACGCCTCAACGATCGCCAGGACAAAGTAGTCCCTACCCCCGACTACCCCAAGGTGATTACCACCACTCAAGCAGAAAAAACCACAGTCATCCAAGTAACAACCATCCTTTCTGCAGTCGTTGAAGCCAATGTCCTCACCATTGCCACCAGCAAGGGGGATTATCAATCACGCGAAACCTTAAGCTGGCTCAAAAAGCGCCTTAACCCCCAACAATTTCTGCAAATTCATCGCAGCGCCATCGTCCGCATCAGTGCGATTCGGGAGATTCAACCTTGGTTTAATCATACCTACCAAGTCACCCTCACCAATGACCAAAAGCTTCCAGTTGGGCGCTCTTTTATTAAAGATTTACGCATTAGATTAAGTATGTAAGGCTTTTCATTTGCTGCCTAATTAGGGCAGTTTAACCGTCAATTTTTGCAATTCACCGCAAAATTGACAGTTTTTGATTTTTTCCCTTTATGCTAGAGGCAATTAAGGAAAGGATTTTAATTATGAAAACTAAAAATACCACACCTAAACCAAAATCTGCGCCATTATTCGTTCAATTCGGCATCTATACCGCGATTCTCTTTGTAGCCAATGGCATCTCAAGCTTTTTCCCAGCTTCCTTGCCTGTGCCAGCACCGGTGATTGGATTGATTCTATTGTACTTATTGCTCAGCTGCCACATCGTAAAACTGGAATGGGTCGACTCCTTCGGTAGTTTCTTAATTAGTATCATCGGCTTCTTGTTCGTCCCATCAGGTATTTCACTAGCTGCCAGCCTTAACATCATGGCCACGCAAGGCTTACAACTGGTCGTCATCATTACGCTATCAACCATCATCCTACTAGTCGTCATTGCTTACACCACCCGCTTCTTCATCTGGTGCCGGCAACAATTACCGCTATTATGGAAAAAACGTTCACGCGTCGTGACGGGATTGCACTTAAGACTTAATCATCAAGTGAAGGGAAGTCAACAAAATGTCAGCCATCTTTAATACCCCATTCTTCGGAATTTTCTTATCGGTTATTGTTTTTCTAATTGGGCAATGGCTCTTTAAAAAATCTCATGGGTTCTTCCTATTTCAACCACTATTCGTGGCCATGGTCCTCGGGATTGCCCTACTAGTCATCATTGCCAGCTCCTTAGGTAAAAGTGTCACTGCCTTTTACCAAACCGCTTATAAACCAGGCGGTGATTTGATTTTCTGGTTCTTGAGCCCAGCTACGATTGCTTTTGCCATTCCGCTCTATAAGCGTAATGACATCGTTAAAAAATATTGGGCTGAAGTCTTGGCTGCTTTAATCGTCGGCTCTGTCATTTCCTTAAGTGCCATTGTCGGCGTCTCCAAACTTATGGGTCTCAGCAAAGTCGCGATTGAATCAATGTTACCGCAAGCTGCTACGACTGCGATTGCATTACCGATTTCAGCTTCAATTGGCGGGAATGCGGCCGTTACTGCAATGGCTTGTATCTTAAACGCAGTCATTATCTATGCCTTAGGCGACTGGCTTGTTAAAACCTTCCGCCTTAATCAGGATCCCATTGGCGAAGGGTTAGGCCTTGGTATCTCTGGCCATACCATTGGTTCAGCTTATGCACTTAAACTAGGCTCGGTCCAAGGCTCAATGGCGGCGATTGCGGTCGTCGTCATCGGCGTGGTCATTGACCTCGTAGTACCGATTTTTAGCCGAATGGTTTTATAACTGCTTTTCAACTTAACTTCACTCATCAAAAAAGAAGCATCAATTAGATGCTTCTTTTTTTATATGCCGAGTTGTGATTCAAATAAAAATAAACACCTGACATACCACGCAGATGACGCAGACTACGTAAATCTATAACTTATGACAAGAATAGAAAGAGTTATTTCACTATTCAATTTAAAATTTGATTTTTTCATAAAAAGCAGATGTATCGCTGAGTCCTTTTTAAAAGTTGGCCATGCATCAATACCCATCATCTTTCTAGAAATTACATGGAGGTGAGAATGTTGGACTGATTGTCCGGTAGCGATGCCATTCGCACTCAGTAAATTATACCCATCGTATCCCTCTACTTTCAACCTTCTATCTAAGCTCTTCAACATTTCGCCAATATAATACCAAGAACTTTTATCTACTGAATCTAATGTCGCAAAATATTTTTTAGCAAATACTAACATATGTCCTGCCACTTCTGGATTATTTGATATTATCGCAATAGCTCCCTCATTTGCATGAACAAGATTACTTTTGCTTTCCCCAGCGATAATTTTACAAAATACACAATCTTTCAAGAATTTACCTTCTATTGCGTCTAACAAAAAAGCTATTTTTTTCTAATTTTGTTCTAATTATTTTTGAGCAATAATTTATCATAGCTGTTACAAATAGTATCAGCAGATCTAAATTTAGTATCCAATTTTCATTTTCTCGA
>JAKDPD010000028.1 GCA_030455605.1 Lactobacillus sp. | reverse complement strand
ACTAAACCTGCTTGGGCCTTTCGGGTATATTTGCCCAGTGTTTCAATCAACCCTTCATAGTTCTGAGGAACAATTCGAAATCCCGATAATAAGATAATCACAATAACGACTAAAATAGGTAAAAATGTCATCAAAGCCACCGCTTTCTAGTTACAGCTTATTTAAATTAAGGTTGAGTATACGCCTTTTTTTATCAGTTGTCTTGCCGCGTTTCATAGGTTTTAGTAAACAGCCACAGATCAATCGCTAATAGGAGTAAATCAATAAATAAAAGTTCAAAAAAGATTGATGTCGCTAAAACAAGCATCCAAAATCCCGAATAAATCAATGCATTGACGTTAGAAACAAGATGCTCCAGCAATTCATCAAACCGGTACAACAAATTTAACCCTAAGACGGCTAAAACACCTTCCGTAACCCAGCGACTTAAAGCTTGCCGACCAAATGACAACCTATTTCCAATCCAATCTCGTAAAAAAATCAGCCAACTGCTAAAGAAATAAACCGCTGACATCATCAAAGATAGTAACAGCATTTCTAGCAATTGATTCTGCCGAATAGGCGACCAAGCGGTATTCGTCGCTAATTCATGGACTGCCGTTGGTGTCATGAAAAACCAGCGAATTATTACTAATACAGCTATTTGGATAACGTAGATGACCCCGCAGCTCACCATACTAGCCAGCCAATTCGTCAGCAATAATTTCGACTCTGAAATTGGTAGTAAACGGTAAGTTGCACTCACATTCACCCGGTAGAATTGCCAAATACTGTAACCAGCAAAGGCTAAATCAGTCGCTAACATCACTAGCAAGACAATATAATACGGCCAAATCGCCGCTAAAATTGGCCTTGACGACACCAATCCAAACATCGACAGCAAATCACGTGTATAGGATAATCCCATGATGGCACAAAGGATAATGACCATCAAGGTGATTAACACTTGCAGCGCGAGTGCTGTCCTAACCGGGCGTACTTTATTTTTAATTAATGCAATTAACATCGGTGGTCCCTCCCAGACTCGCTAAATATCTTCGTCATACTGTGCCTCGTAATAGGCGGATACCGTCTCACCTCGTTCACGAATTTGATCAGCAGGGACATGACACAAAATCGTCCGCTCTTTAATGATTGCAACTTCATCCAACACCTGGGCAATCTCATCCACAAAATGATCAGATAATAGGATAGTCGCATCTTCCCCTTTCCACAGCAGAATCGAATTGATAATCTTTTTACGACTCATCACATCGATTCCGGAAAAAGGTTCATCTAGCAAATACAGCGATACTTGCCGAGAAAAAGTCAACGCAATCACGAGCTTAGCCTTGGTACCACGTGACAGTTGGCCAAGGCGCTGATTCAGATCAAGGTCCATAAATTCCTGTAATTGATTAAACCGCTCCTCATCAAAATCAGGATATACCGCTGCATAAAATGACAGAATGGTCGCCAATTTTTCACTTTTGCTAAAACCTTGCAAATTTTCATTAAATGCCAACGCGTTTTTTCGTTGTGCTAACTTAGTCTTGCCGGCAACCGCAACTTCACCACGATAATTCTTGGCTAATCCGGCAATCACCCGCATGAGACTTGTCTTACCAGCGCCATTAGCTCCCAACAAAGCGACAATTTTCCCAGTTGCCACAGTTAAATTGACATCCGTTAGGATGGGTTGACGATTTTTGTGATAATTCACATGTTTAATGCTCAAACTAGCGGTCATCAGTATACTCCTCCAAATAGTGCGTTAAAATTTCAACCAGGTGATCACGTTTGACACCTAGTTGACGCATTTGTTCAGTAAAATGTTGTAACTCTACGTCAAGCAGATGCTGCTTGGTTTTAGCTAACAAAGCTTCATCTTCGGTCACAAAATTACCTTCACCACGTTTCGTGATTAAAATACCATTGGCATTCATTTGCTGTAGCGCGCGCTGTACAGTGTTGACGTTCACAGTTAAATCCACTGCTAGCCGGCGCACCGAAGGAATCTTGGTACCTGCAGGTAATTGTCCTTGCACAATTTGCTGATAGAGATATTGCTCAATCTGTAGATAAATCGGAATATTGTCCTTAAATTCCATTAGTTGCCTCTCCGAGTGTACTAGTTAACTATAACACTCATATAATAACCTTTTTAATCGCAATTAGCAATCTTGAAAATTAAAAAGGTAATCAGTCAAATATGACCAATCACCTTTTTATTTCCTACTAAATATGTAACTTCGCTCGTAATCGAGTAATGCGCGAACCGAGAACCTTTTCAGCTAAGCCAGACTTAAGTACTAATACGACATAAATCCCGGCACCCAGTAACGCAGAAATAACGACATTAATTAATGCCGGCAAGCGGCGATCAGGGCTAAGTACTAAGCCGAACAAATGAACTGCTAACATCACGCTCACTAGCATCACAACACTAAAACCAGTCATTCCTAAAATTCGGCGAACTAGGCGTTGTTGGTTAAAGCGATATTTGACATGTAAATGTTTCAGCGACATCCCAATCGTTAATAGCATTGCAACATTTGTGGCCGTTAACGGACCAAACACATTAAATAGCAAAATCATTGGGTACTGTAAAACAAGCTTAATCACTAAGCCTGTTAGTAGGTACTTAATTGCCAGACCATTTTCAGATAAGCCTTGTTGCGTTGCAAGAAGCACGGTAAAGAATCCTAACGTGATGGCGGTTATTGCCGATTGAACTAAAATCGCAGTGCCCAATGGATCTGGGCCGTAAAATACCGTATAAATAGGTCGACTAACCGCTGCCATACCAAAACTAGCAGGAATCATGACAAAGAAAAATAGTTGCAACGTATTTTCAAGCTGATAAGCAATATCCTGCCAATTTTTCTGTGCATGTGCACCAGATAAAAGTGGAATCGCTGTTACCGCCATGGCTGTTGCGATTGAAACAGTCACCATAATGAGCTTATTTGCATTTAACCCAAATAGCGCATACCAAGACTCAATCTGATCATATGATACATGGACAAAACTCGCTATTAACGGATGGAACGTATATTGATCAATCAATTGGTATAAAGTGATTCCCGAATCAATGATAATAAAGGGAATAGATTGTTGAATAATTTCTAAAAATAAGCTACCAGTGGATACTTGCAGATTACCTTGTGAATCAGCAATCCATTGATCGACTTGGCGCTTTTGGCGTAAATAAAAGACACAAAGCAACAAAATTCCAAAAATTGCGCCTACAAAAGCAGCCAAATTCGATTGCGTAACTGCATCCAAATAATTGCCATGCTGCACCCGCATGATGACATATGCGGTTAACAAAATCCAAATAACACGAGCCAGCTGTTCTACAAATTGTGACATGGCGCTAGGCATCATGTTGCTATAACCCTGAAAATACCCTCGAAAAATGGACATCACCGGAATGACAACCACAGCAAAAGCCAAACTACGTAAAACGGGAACTTGCCGTAAGTCTTCAGCTGCTAAAATTGGTGCAGCGAAATACATAATCATAGCACACAGTACCCCAAAAAGTGCCATCAAGGCCAAGCCGTGTTTAAATAATTTCTGACCGACCCGATACTCATCTAGGGCGTTATATTTGGCAATTTGTTTTGCCACCGCACCAGGAATGCCAGCGGTTGAGACAATCAAAAACAAACTATAAATATTGTAGCTTTTAGCGGTTAGCGCATTAGCAATATTGCCGTAAGCACCCATCCAAGCATACCAAGGGATGATATAAATCACACCCAAAACTCGCGAAATAATTGAGCCAAAAGTCATCCACGCTGAGCCTTTAAGCATTTTTGCTTGTGAATCAGCGGGATTTGCACGATTATTGTTCATAAAGCTTCCTGTCTTAAAATTCCTTCTGTCAAACCATGCTACTCCCACTTGCACTAATTGTCAGGGCTTTTTAACCATCTTAAGACTTACTTAGCCACAATATTAACAATTTTATTCGGGATGACAATCACTTTTTTGACCGTCTTGCCTGCAATGAAGCGCTTGACATTAGCATCGTTTAAGGCTAGCTCTTCTACCTTAGCACGCTGTTCGTCTTTATTGACTACTACCTTACCACGCAAGCGCCCATTAACTTGTACCATTATCTCAACTGTTGATTCTACCAATTTAGCAGGATCAAATTTTGGCCAAGTAGCTTCACTAATTGAAGTATCATGGCCAAAAATTGACCAAATCTCTTCCATCATATGTGGTGCAACTGTCGAAAGTAGTTTCACTAGGCCTTCAGCGTACGCCATTGGAATGGTCTTAGCCTTCTGCGCTGCATTAATGAAGACCATCATTTGTGAAATAGCCGTGTTAAAGTGCAGGGCATTAAAGTCCTGGGTCACTTTTTTAACCGTCTCGTGATAGACGTGATCAAGCTCGCCATCATTCTCAGCTACCAGCTTTTCTTGTGGAATTGCTTGTAAATCAAGATCATTCACAAATAGCCGCCATACCCGGTCTAGAAACTTCTTCGTTGATGCAGGACCATTATCATCCCAATCAATCGAGGCATCTAGTGGTCCCATGAACATCTCATAAGTCCGGAGCGCATCAGCCCCATATTCATCAATCACATCGTCAGGGTTCACCACATTACCACGTGACTTAGACATTTTTTCGTGATCCTTTAAGATCAAGCCTTGATTATATAATTTCTGGAATGGCTCTTTGGTTGGTACCACGCCCAAGTCATACAACACTTTATGCCAAAACCGCGCGTATAACAGATGGCGGACAGCATGTTCAGCACCACCGACATACAAATCAACTGGTAACCAAGCTTTTAAAAGATCACGATTTGCTAGTTCATGATCATTATGCGCATCAATGTAGCGTAAGTAATACCAGGATGATCCTGCCCAGTTTGGCATCGTGTTGGTTTCACGTTTACCCTTACGACCATTGGCATCTACGACATTAACCCAATCGGTTAAATTAGCCAATGGACTTTCAGGGGTACCAGATGGCTTAATATCTGTCGCATGTGGCAAGCGCAGCGGTAATTCTGATTCTGGTACGAGGCTGACTTCACCATCTTCCCAGTGAATCACCGGGATAGGTTCGCCCCAGTAACGTTGGCGTGAAAAGTCCCAGTCACGTAATTTATAATTAACTTTACGCTTACCTTGATGGCGTTCAGCTAACCAATCAATGACCCGCTGTTTAGCAGCTTCATTATCTAGCCCATCCAAAAATTGCGAGTTCACATGCACGCCGTTACCAATAAAAGCAGCCTGGCTTAAATCGCCACCAGCCACGACTTCCTTAATAGGTAGGTCGAACTTCCTAGCAAATTCATAGTCACGTTCATCATGAGCGGGAACAGCCATTACCGCACCAGTCCCATAACTAGCTAAGACATAATCTGAAATCCAAATCGGAACCGCCTCGTTATTGACCGGATTAATGGCATAAGCACCGGTGAAAACGCCAGTTTTATCTTTGTTTAAGTCAGTTCGCTCAAGATCAGACTTCGAAGCGATTTTATCCTGATAAGCATTGACAGCAGCTTGTTGTTCAGGAGTGGTGATTTCAGCTACCAGTGCATTTTCAGGTGCCAGCAACGCATAAGACACACCAAACAAGGTATCAGGACGCGTCGTAAAGACGTCAAAAGTCTCGTTACGGTCTTTAATCCTGAATGTCACTTGTGCCCCAATTGATTTGCCAATCCAATTGCGTTGCATTTCCTTGATTGGCTCTGGCCAATCTAAATCATCTAAGTCGTTTAATAGTCGATCAGCATAGGCAGTCATTTTCAACATCCATTGTCGCATATTGCGCCGATAAACTGGATAACCGCCCCGTTCCGTCTTACCATCCACAATTTCTTCATTAGCAACAACCGTGCCCAAATCTGGTGACCAGTTAACGGGAACATCTGCCTCATACGCTAGCCCCATCTTGTACATTTGTTCAAAGACCCACTGCGTCCACTTATAGTAAGATGGATCAGAAGTCCGAACCTCGCGGTCCCAATCATACGAAAATCCCAATTTATTGAGTTGCTTTTTAAAATTGGCAATATTGTCGTCCGTCACTTTAGCTGGATCTTGACCTGTTTTGAGTGCGTATTGTTCAGTTGGAAGTCCAAACGCATCCCAGCCCATTGGATGGAGCACATTATAACCTTGCATCCGGTGCATCCTAGCCATAATATCGGTCGCAGTGTAGCCTTCGGGGTGACCTACATGTAATCCTTTACCAGATGGAAAAGGGAACATGTCTAGCACATAATAATTCTTCTTCTTGGGATCTTGACCTGTCTTAAAAGTCTGATGGGCGGCCCAATAAGCCTGCCACTTTTTTTCGATTACTTTGTGGTTATACATTACTTTCTCCCTGTCAATAAAAAAGGCCCTATGAAAACTCCATAGGACGAATAATCGCGGTACCACCTAAGTTCCACACCATGGTGTGGCCCTCAAAGCCCCATAACGCGGATAGCCAAACGTTAGACTAATACCGGATAAGTTCACATCGCACTTCTTATCAGGCTTCACACCAGCCAGCCTGTCGCTTATTCAAGAAGTTAACGATATTACTACTTCCTCGTCTTTATTTTTAAACCAATAATGATTATAATTTACCACAACTGTTAAAAATTACAAGAGGGAGGCTCTTTTGCATCAAACCAAACACGTCCCATTAACTCACCCAGAAAGACCTACATTGGTTATGGCTAGCCTTTTTGTCATTTGGACACTACTTGTCAGTTCTAGTAGTCCTCTAATTCGACTTTTCGACCAGACCATTATTCATTTTTTAGACAGCCATCAAACGCAGGGCCTAATTCAATTTACGCGAGCTATCACCGATGTAGGTAGTCCTAAAAGTGCTACTTTTTTAACCATCCTTAGCGTCTTTATTTTACTAGCTTATCGCCACTTTCCTGAGGCTACTTTTATGGCACTCACAATGATGGTGGGCAATGGCTATAGCTGGCTATTGAAACAGCTCGTCCAGCGCCCGCGGCCTAGCGTGCAGCATTTAGCCTACGCCGGCGGCTACAGTTTTCCTTCAGGCCACTCTATTGGTTCAGCTTCACTTTATGGCTGTTTATTCATTATCTTCCTCATTTTAATTCGGCGACCATTATGGCGCCGGCTGTTGTGTGGCATTTGTCTTTTCATGCCCCTGCTAATCGGCTATACCAGAATTTATCTCCACGTGCACTTCCCAAGTGATGTCTTGGGTGGCTGGCTTGAAGGCATATTGTTTGTGCTAATAGGTTACTGTTTACTGTATTATCTATCACTAGCCAAGCATTCACGCTAATGTCAAAACAACGCAAACAAAAAAGCAATCTAACGATTGCTTTTTTGTTTATTATTCAGGCTTACTCTTCTGCTGTTCAGCATCGTAATGGGCAAACAAATTTTCAAAGCCCCGTTGCAAAACACTTACCTGTTCCGCTGACATTCCCGCAACGAGCTTTTTATAAGCTTGTTGTTGTAATGTACGATACTTTTTATACAGCTCACGCCCACGATCCGTTAAGAAAATGTGGACAATCCGGCGATCTTTAGCATCGCGCGCACGATCAACATAACCTTTACGGACGAGGCGATCAGCCGTAATTGTTAAGGTCCCCGGTGATAAATTCAGACAATCGGCAATTCTGCGGGCGGTTGGTTGCTCAATTTCAGCAATAACGACTACTGCACGCAATTCTTTTAAAGTTATATCACTATAGCTGCCGTGACGGAATTCAAACTCCTGGATCCATGAAATTTGCTCACAAACTTGAACAAACGTATCTTCAAATGACTTAGCTTTCTTCTCCATGGTTACCATTTCTTCCTCATAACATGATTCCATTAAGCTTTATATCAGACCGACATGATACGGCTAATTTAGCTCAAAAGAATTACTTATCAACATTTGACCTCCGCTAGTGTAAGAGATACTAGCACAGTTGTCAAAAAAATAATGCCACTCCAAACATGCCTTATCCCAATTATAACTTTTGCTTATAAAGGGATAAGTGCTACTAAAAAAGGTTTAACACCAGAGTATTTTTGCTAGCAGAACAGCTTGCAATACCCGTCGGAGTTTACTTCAGAAACTACTTGCCCAACGCAACTATTTTAGCATTCAGACGCTCTAAGCCATTAGCCAGTGGCTCTTGAGATGAGGTCGACATCTCGTGCATGACTAGTTCAAGCATCTCACGTTGAAATTCACGATGCGCACGGTAGAGTTTTCGACCACGTGCAGTCAGGCGGATCATCACAACTCGGCGATCAGAATCATCGCGTGTTCGCGTCGTATAACCTTTTTCATTAAGTCGATTAATAGTAACAGTTAATGTCCCTGGAGTGAGGTGCAAACCATCAGCGACGTGGCGTGCAGTGGCGCTGTCGAGCTGGGCAATCACGATTACCACACGTAATTCTTTGGCAGTTACGTCTGAAAATTGTCCTTTTCGTAAGTATCGTTCTTCAACCCACGTCATCTGATCACAAATTTGACTAAATGAGTACGCAACACGCTTTTCTGTATCTTCCATTAAGAGTCTCTCCTTATCCGCCAACTTGGCAAACCTTTTCCTTAGTTATCCTCAAAATGTATACTATACGAGAATAAGAGTTAAGTATAATTAATACGCTCCAAAAAAGCAAATCTTTAATTTATTAGATAATTACTAACTACTTACATGAGCTGCTTCTGTCTTATGATGCCGACGCTTTGCCGTAATCTGATAGACCCAGAAAATCGCTAAAAGCACTAGTATAAACCCAATTATATAGACACTTTTCAACCCACTAAATAAAACACGTCGTAAATCAGGGAGTAAAGTCGGATTTAAATGCTGGGCATTCTGCGCTGAAACCACCTTATTTATCATCCCAGCGGTTAATTTTGGATAAAGTACTAAGTGACTGGCAATGACTAAATTAAATACGATGCCATATAAAGCAATTAAAATTGTTTGCCCAAGATATTTCATTAACGTATTAAAACTTGTTGCAATCCCAATTTGATCAGACGGAACCATCATTTGCGAGCGGACTAAAGTTTGCATCGTAATTGCCCCAAATGAAAGTCCAGCAAAAGGACCAAAAATCAGGAAAACCCAGAACGGCGTCGTTAATGGGACTAAAATCAAGCCAAGTTCAACCAACAATAGTAAGCCCAGCAAGATCTTAAACACTTTTGATGTGCCCCATTTTGCAATCAAATTACCCACAATAAACGAGCCCACAATCCAAAAAACAGAACTTGGCGTGACGACAAATCCGGCGATCGAAGCACTGACACCATTAATACCTTGCATCCATGTTGGTAAATAAAATTCGAAGCCAATCACGATGCCAAAGGCAAGCAAATTAATCAGATTAAGTATTAAAAATTCACGATTCGCTAATAATGATAGCGGTAAGACCGGATCCTCAGCCTTTTGTTCAGCGCGATAAAAGGCAAATCCAGAAATTACCACGATAGCGAATAAAGTCACTAACAATAGCCAATCCGGATTTGCTTCAATCTTCTGGAAAAAGAGCATCATGGCAAGCAAAAAGCTACTTAACCAGACAGTCCCTTTAAGGTCAAGCTTGCTATGATTGTAGTGGACGCCTTCTTTGAGATAAACTGCCACTAATAAAAAAGCAATTATCCCCAGTGGAACGTTAATTTCAAACACCCAGTGCCAAGATAATTTTTGGACAATAAAGCCACCTAGCAAAGGGGCAATAACTGATGCAACACCCCAAAAGCTAGAATTAATACCTAACATTTTAGCACGCAGCGCAGGCGCGTATATATCTGCTAAGACGATAATAGCTACTGTTTGCACAGCGCCTGAACCTAACCCTTGAATGACCCGAAACAGAATCAATTCAAGCATATTACCTGCTAAACCACAAAGACCAGACCCTAAGACGAACACAAAAATACCAAACAAAAAAACTGGCTTGCGACCAAACGTATCTGCCAGTTTTCCATAAATTGGAGTAGAAACAGCCGTCATTAACAAGAAAATTGAAACGACCCAGTTCATCATGTCGAGCCCATCTAAATCAGCCACAATGGTTGGCATTGCAGTTGAAACAATGGTCCCCTCAATGGCAGTCATAAAGGTGGTTAGAAAAATGGCAAGCGTGACCAAACTCACGTCTGTTTTTTTCATCATTGATAACCCTCTATTCACTCATATTAGCTAATTACCTAGCCAGTTTAATGCGTAGCTTTAACAAAAGCCTGTAGTGCTGCTACTCTATCCGTATGCTCCCAAGGTAAATCAATATCAGTCCGACCAAAATGACCATAAGCAGCTGTTTGCTCATAAATTGGCCGACGTAAATCAAGCATGGCAATAATTCCAGCAGGGCGTAAGTCAAAGTTGGCTCTTACCGCAGCGGTCAAGACATCACCACTGACGGTGCCAGTCCCATTCGTATCCACCCGAATTGAAACTGGATGAGCAACCCCAATTGCGTAAGCTAATTGCACTTCGCAGCGATAAGCTAAGCCAGCGGCCACAATATTCTTAGCCACATACCGTGCTGCATAAGAAGCACTACGATCCACTTTGGTGGCGTCTTTACCAGAAAAAGCACCGCCACCATGGCGTGCATAGCCACCATACGTGTCAACAATAATTTTACGTCCAGTTAACCCTGCATCCCCTTTAGGACCGCCAATTACAAACCGGCCCGATGGGTTAATTAAATACTTAGTTTCCTGATCCAGATATTTAGCTGGAATCGTTGGTTGAATGACATCCTTTAGCACGGCTTGCCGAATGGTCTGCCCGCTAACCTCTGCATCTGTCTGAGTTGAAATCACGACCGTGTCAACTCGCAATGGCCGATCATGTTCATCATATTCCACGGTTACTTGTGCCTTTGCATCTGGTCGCAACCATGGTAAAATGCCATCTTTGCGTAAATGCGTAACTTGACGCATTAGCCGATGGGCTAAGGCAATCGGTAAAGGCATCAATTCTGGTGTTTCCTTAATCGCAAACCCAAACATTAGACCTTGGTCGCCTGCACCAATTTGATTTAATTGATCTTCACTAGCTGCTTCTCTCACTTCCAGTGAATGATCCACCCCTTCAGCAATATCGGGTGATTGTTCATCAATATCAACTAGAATAGCGCAGTTATTGGCATCAAACCCAAGCTCAGGGCGATTATAACCAATCCGACGAATTGTTTTACGTACAATATTTTGGACGTCAACGTAAGCCGTCGTCGAGATTTCTCCAAAAACGAGCACCATGCCAGTAGTCACAGATGTCTCACATGCAACATGTGCATACGGATCTTGTCTCAAAATTGCATCCAAAATTGCATCAGAAATCTGATCTGCAACTTTATCAGGATGTCCTTCCGAAACTGATTCCGACGTAAATAATTTCTTTTCCATTATGTATGGTCCCCCTATATAGACTAGCTATTCGGTTACAAGGCATCTTCACAATCTGTGAATCCTCTCAGGACTTGAACCGACCATTATCATATTTTAAACTTTAAACTTTCTTTTGAAAACAAAAAACTATCGGTCAAGCCGATAGTTTAAATTGCTGGTCAATAGTAACCTTAAGCTCGCAGTCCTATATACGCCGAACACTCTCAATTTCCAAAATGACCCGTACGGGATTTGAACCCATGTTACAGCCGTGAAAGGGCTGTGTCTTAACCGCTTGACCAACGGGTCTTCCTTAAAACAGGACATTTATCAGTATACCTACTTCAAGAATTTTTGCAAGTTCTACTTTGCAAACTGCTTGTACAATCTAGAATAGTTACCATACATCCAGTGGTAGTAAGAAACACCATTTGGCATGGTTTCTCTAACGTTCAAAACTGGGATATTTTGTTTCTTAGCTAATTTCAGCAAGTTATTAACTGTTGAACTTGAAGCTTGCGTATTGTTAACAAAGAGACTGTAACCTTTCTTGGCAATCGTTTCATGAATTTCACGAATTGTCTTGGCACTTGGATCAGTTTCATTCTCAGTTGCTTCTTCAAATTCCTTGTCGCCCACCTTAAAACCAGTAGCTAACAGTGCATAATCAAAGACTGGTTCAGAAACAAAGACTGGCTTTTCGTTTGTCCCGTTAATCTTCTTAGCAACGGCTTTGATATTCGCAATCTTCGCCATGTACCGCTTAGCATTAGCCTTGAAAGCAGCTGCATGGGCTGGATCAAGTTTAGATGCTCGCTTAACGATATAGTTGACATAAACATTATCCATATTCAAATTGTACCAAATATGCGGATTGCTATTGTTCTTGAAATGAAGCAAATCGTTACCAACTCTAACGGCTTTTTTACTACTTGATGAAGCTAATTTGCCCATCCAACTGTCATAACCTAAACCATTGGCAATAACAACATTAGCCTTGCTAACAGTATTAGCTGAAGCAGTTGTTGGTTCAAAGTCATGGGGATCAGTATCGCCATTCTTAATCACTGGCGTAGAAGTACCATATTTGCCAACAACCTGTTTCGCAATATTTGCATAAACGTTCGTTGACGTCACGATATTTACTTTTGAACTTGATTGACTAGCCTTTTTACTACCACAACCGGTCAAAAAAAGTGCACAAAAAGCAACAAGTGGTACAACCACTTTCCAATTCTTTTTCATTATTCTCTCCTGTTAGTTATCCTCTTAAAATGGTTTCGTATTCAGCCAACCAGTCGTTTTCTGCCAAATGGCAGCTGCATGCCAAACGAATGATCACTACAAACTAACCCAACTTTCTTTTTCGCCGAGTTACTGAATACTAAACCTCAATATTGACTCATATGCGTTAACCGCCAAGATTGCTAGCAATTTTCTCTCTCATAAGTTAACAGATAATCATACTTCATTTTCTCCCAACATGTCAAGAAATTAAAGTGAATTACGTGCTTAAAAAATAAGGCCCCAAAATAACCCACTTATCCATTAATTTAGACCACTTATACTAAAAGGCTCGACCTAAGAGCTGTATCTGCTATGATTAAAACTAAGGAGGAGGTCAGAAATGTGAAAGTAAATTTAGAAATTGATCCCGATGCTAAAGAAACCATAATTACCATTCGTTCACGGGAGATGAATGAATTTGTATTGCAGCTTTATCGGATGTTAGGCAACCAACAAAAAGAAGCCCTGACAGAAGTTGTCGGTCATCGAGGCGAGCAAACTTATTATCTTGAGTTAACTGATATCTTATTTTTTGAAGCAGAGACACGACATATCATGGCACACACTAAAGATACTAGCTATCAAACGAACTATAAGCTTTACCAACTTGAGAAGACCCTGCCTACGAACTACTTGCGTGTCTCCAAGTCAGCTATTATCAATACATTGCAAATATTCTCGATTAAAAAATCAAGTTCAGATTGTCTAATTGAATTTAAGGATTCATATAAAACACTTTACGTTTCTCGCCGCTACTACGCTAAGCTCAAGCAAACGCTGGATGAAAGAAGGAAATCATTATGAACATTATGAACAAAACAAAACGTCGCTTTTGGGGTATCTTATTTATTTTGAGTGCTATCTTTATCGTATTACAAGCTACTCATGTCATTCACACTGGTATTAATATCTGGAATTTAATCTTGCTCCTGGTCTTTGGTGCCTATACTATTAAATCTTATTGGTCACGCAGCTGGATTGCTGGCTCAATTAGCCTAGCGCTTACGGCTACTGTTGCCAAGACAATTTGGCTATTGCCAATTCCAAGCAGCGCAATTTGGCTAAGTGCACTTTGCTTGGCAATTGGGCTACAACTTGTCTTCAAAGGGACTACACACTTTAAGATTTCATCTGATTGGGTCAATGATATGAAATCACACGCAGAGCCACTTGAAGGAGAATTCAGCAAAGAAGATGACGGCGCTGATGACGACTCCGATGATACTGCTGATGATAATCAAAATGATCAACGCCGCATCGAAGTAGTCGCCAATTTAAGTGATCATAGCCGGTACCTACATAGTTCTCAACTTGAACAAGTAGATCTTAAAGCTAGCATTAGTGATCTATCACTTTACTTTGATGACGTCACACCAGCTGACCACACAATTACCCTGAACATTACCAGTAGCATGTCAGATATTTCCCTCTATATCCCTCGCGGCTGGGTAGTCAATGATCAAAGTAATCACACTTTTTCAGATATTAGTGAAACCCGGCATCCAGGTCAGGCAAACGATACCACTACTTTAATCATTAGGGGCAACCTCACTATGAGCAACCTAGGCATCAAATACATCTAACATAGCAATTACAATGACAAAAAAGGCACTCCCAAGGGAATGCCTTTTTTATTTGAATGTTACTTACGCTAATCGTCTTGCTAAGCGTTTCGCCAACTGCGATAAGGTAAAGCAGATTGCAAAATATAAGATAGAAATCATCAGATACATGGGAATCATATAAGTACTATTCTGACTATAGATAATTTGTGCCCGGTAAAGCATCTCTGGCAATAAAATAATTGTTGCCAAAGAGGTGTCTTTTACGAGTGAGACAAATTGCGATAACAAAGCTGGAATCATTTTCGTTAAAGCTTGCGGAATAATGACATGTACCATTGCCTGTACATAACTCATCCCATTACTTCTGGCACCTTCCATTTGACCGGGATCAATAGCTGCCAGCCCACCACGGACAATTTCACTAATCATGGCTGATTCGAAAATAACCAAAGCTGAAACGGCTGCACCAAATGGACTAACCCGAATACCAAGTTGTGGTAAACCAAAGTAAGTAAAGAAAATGATGAGCAACAGTGGTAGATTACGAATCAAGTCAATCATGAAACCTTCAAGCGCTGACACGTAACGGATACGACTAAATCTAAGCGTCCCCAAAATCAATCCTAGCATGAAACTAACGGTGATTGAAATTAAGGATACTTCAATCGTAAGCCAGAACCCCTGTAGTAAAAAGCGAAGGTTAACCCACTGATAAGCTTGAACAAAACTAGACATCTTGCTTCCTCCCGCCCTTTTCGAGATGCTTCATGTAATAACTTAACGGCATCGTTAAGATGAGGTAAAAAATCCCAACAATTAGATAAGATGGGAGGACTTGATAAGTTGAAAAGGCAATTGAATCCGCCTGATACATTAAATCAAATCCCGCTACAAAAGATAAAACTGAAGAATTTTTAACCAGATTAACGAACTGGTTACCTAATGCCGGAAGTGAAAAGCGAAATGCTTGGGGCAAAATGACATAACGCATTGCTTCTATGTAGGTCATTCCGTTACTCCTAGCACCTTCCATCTGACCACTCCTAACAGCATTGATTCCAGATCTAATAGTTTCCGCAATAAAGGCTGAGGTATAAAGTGATAACCCAATAGTCCCCGCTGTAAAGCCATTTATCTTAACAACATACATGGGAATAACCAAATAGAAAACCATCGTCACTACTAACAGCGGAATATTACGAAAAATTTCGATGTACGTACTGGCAAGCCCACGCAAAGCCCGACTTTCTGAAACCTCTAATAAAGCAAAGACCGTTCCTAAAATCAGACTAGCAATTAAAGCTAACACACTGGCAGCAATCGTATAACCAAAGCCTGAAAGATAGGTGGGCCAGTTATTGGCGAACAATGTAAACATTAATGCTCAGCCTCCTTTACGCTAAAGCCTTTAATCCCAGTAAACCACTTCTCAACTAGGCGGCGATAAGTACCATTTTGCTTCAAAACTGCCAGTGACTTGTTAAGGGCATTTCTAAGATCCGGTTGATGCTTGTTGAGTGCCATACCATAGGGTTCATCGGTAAACGTCTTACCTGCCAAATGATAACCGCGGTTCTCGCTAGCAATCCCAGCTAGAATCCCATTATCAGTTGTCATCGCATCACCTTGCCCTGACTTCAGAGCCGCAAACGCTTGTACATAATCATCATATTCTTGAACACGCGCCTTAGGTGCAAACTTCTTCATATTATCAACTGCCGTCGTACCTTTAACTGCCAACACGACAATGCCACGACGGTTAAGTGATTTGATTCCCTTTATTGGACTGGAGTCCTTTACCAAAATGGATTGTCCAGCTGCAAAATATGGGTGAGTAAAGGCAACAATTTTCTGACGTGCAGACGTGATCGTCATTGTTGCTAAAACAACATCAACAGAACGACTTAATAGTAATGGAATTTTAGTTTTAGCAGTGGTTTGGACAAACTTAGCTTGACCAGTTGGTCCCAGCATCTGCTTGGTCATCGCTCTTGCTAAATCCAGCTCAAAGCCTTCCTCTTTACCACTCTTAACACTCAACAAACCGAATAACCGTGTATCTGTCTTTATTCCCCAGGTAATTGTTTTGGTCTTGACAATCTGATGATACTCATTACCTCGTGGTTTACCACAACCAGCCATGAACAAGGCTAATAGCGATACTAGCAAGGCTTTGGTGACTTTACGCATATGACCACCCTCCTAATAGGCAATAACCTTACTCAAGAAATCACGGGCCCGTGCAGTCTTTGGCTGTTTGAAGAACGCTTTTGGATCATGGGAATCCTCTAAAATTTTCCCTTGATCAAAGAATAAAATCCGATCAGCGACTTCACGTGCAAATCCCATTTCGTGGGTTACCACAACCATAGTAATTCCGGACTTAGCAATCTTTTTCATCACATCAAGCACGTCCTGAATCATTTCAGGATCCAACGCACTAGTCGGCTCATCAAAGAGGATAACTTTTGGCTTCATCGCGAGTGAGCGAGCAATTGCCACCCGTTGTTCCTGACCACCAGATAGCTGGCGCGGATAATTATTGGCCTTCTCGCTTAAACCAACAGTCTTTAGTAAACGTTCAGCAATTTCACGATTTTCAGCTTCAGGCCGCTTTAGAACAATCCGTGGTGCCAGCATAATATTATCAATCACCGTATGATTCTGATAAAGGTTAAAATGCTGAAAAACCATGCCGACATTCTTGCGAATTCGATTAATATTTGTATGTTTTGATGCTAGATCATGACCATTGACAAGTAATTGCCCAGAATTAATCTTTTCCAGACCATTAATTGTCCGAATTAAAGTAGACTTGCCTGAACCTGATGACCCAATGACGGTTACCACTTCACCGGCATTAATAGTGAGGTTAATATCCTTTAGAGCATGCAATTTTCCAAAATACTTATCAACATGTTTAAATTTAATAATTGCTGCCATAATTAATTCTCCTGTTTCACCACACTAGCTTCCAGTGCTTAGCTATCCATTACTTTTGCTGCTCCACTAAATGACTAAACCGATGACCCCACTGAGTCATCAAACACGCTAAGTCATGCATCTTTTGGTCGCCTAGCTCCATAGAAACAATTCGTTCAAGTGTCATCAGCGGTTCAACTACACTGGCCGCATATTCACGCCCTTGATCAGTAAGACGACAATAGCGGACGCGACTATCACGCTGACTTAGCATAATCATCAAATACCCTTGATCATCAAGGCGATGAATTCCCTTACTGATTGACTGTTTCGGAATACTGGTCAACTTAATCAATTCACGCTGCGTCATCCGATCATGAATCGATAGCTCATAGAGGATAATACTCACGTATGAACTTAGACCGTTACGTTTATCCCAATTACCATAAGCCTGACTCGCTATGCTAATTGAAAGATTTAGCCTTTCTACCACCGTCTGTTCCATGTTATTCTCCATTAATCTATGCAAATATAACTCTATAATAGTACCCACATGGACTATCTGTCAAAACAAACGCTTATCTTAGTAGAGCAACAAAAAACAACTCTGATTATCAAGGTTGCTCATAAATCCAAACGGAGTGTGACTGATAAGGAAAAGGATAACATCAAAAGTTCACTTAATAATCTTGATTTTTAGTTCTATTCGGTAAGTTTTCGGTAAAAAAAGACTTATATTCAGTACGAGCGCTGATATATAAGCCTTTTTGATTTGCTGAACGGAATGTGAGGGATTTGAACCCTCGATACAGGATTAAACCCGTATACATGATTTCCAATCATGCTCCTTAAGCCACTCGGACAACACTCCAGAGCTCCGGCTGTCAGGCTCGAACTGACGACATCGTGATTAACAGTCACGCGCTCT
>JAKDPD010000027.1 GCA_030455605.1 Lactobacillus sp. | reverse complement strand
ATGCATTATATTAGAAAGAGGAGTAAGTGAATATGAGAAAAAGATTTAACAATGTTGTTATCTCTATATTGTTATTATTTGGAATCGTTGGGAGCATTGGGGGTCAAACTGTTTTTGCTAAAGATGTTGAACGGATTCACTTCGGCTTCCGTTGGTATAATTCGGGTGATCAGAGCTGGAATCAACAGAAGTGGACTAAAAGTGGCTATTACTTAAAATAAAATACAGTAGGTATTCCTTAGTATTCAGCAGCTGCGTGGGGGCGTTCATACTTAGCTGGGAGGACCGGAAATGTTGATGTCTCTGCTGGACATACTTATCATGTATATGCGCACCATACTTATAATTTGTGGAACAACTTAGTTGAAAGATATGGTACTGGCAACAACGCATATATAAGCGCATGGTCCTACAGTAATGGGGAAGCATGGGGCTACTGGAAAGCTGATCATTAGAGAGTGATTAAATTAAAATTCTGATATTTGGGAATAAGAGTGGAGTTTGTAAGATATTCCGCTTTTTTATTTGATAAATAATAGGATAATATAACTCGATGATGTTTTTATAAAACCGCTATCATTTATATCGGGACGGTGATAACTTGACCTTCCGATTATGGTATAATTTCCATGATTGCAGGGATGATTAGTAGTAGGAGGTTGGAATTGTGAAGCGTCAAGATATTTTAGCTGGTTTTGAGCAAACATTTGAACGTGCTGCGACGCATACTTTTTTTGCGCCAGGTCGGATTAATTTGATTGGTGAGCATACGGATTACAATGGGGGCCATGTTTTCCCATGTGCCATTTCGCTTGGGAATTATGCGGCGATTGGTCAAAATGAGCGTCACTCATTTCGCTTGTATTCCGCTAATTTCCCGCAGGATGGCATTATTGAGCTACCTTTGGCAGAATTAAATGCCCCTAAACGGCATTTATGGACCGACTACTTCCAAGGGATGGCCCGTGTGATGGCGCAGGCCGGTGCCAAGTTTACCTTCGGACTAGATATCTATATCCATGGTAATTTACCTGATGGTGCGGGATTATCTAGTTCCGCTTCCTTAGAAATGCTCGTGGGAACCATTTTGAATGAGCGTTATCAGGCCAATTTTGCCCCGCTCGATTTAGTTAAGTTTGGCGTGAAGGTTGAGAATGACTATATCGGCGTGAACTCAGGGATTATGGATCAGTTTGCGATTGAGATGGGGCGTGCTAATCAAGCAATGCTGCTTGATACCAATACCCTGAAATACCAGTATCTTCCTATTAAACTGGCAGACAATGTGATTGTGATTATGAATACCAATAAGAAGCGGCAATTGGCTGATTCTAAATATAATGAACGTCGCCATGAGTGTGAGGAAGCCGTAGCACGCTTGCAGCGCGGAATTGACATTAAGCACTTGGGTGAATTAGATGCGCCAACTTTTGATCAATATACCTACTTATTGGCTGATCCAACATCAATTAAGCGCGCGCGTCATGCCGTTTTGGAAAATCAACGTACTTTGCGCGCAGCTCGAGCACTAGAAGCTGGTGATTTGGCAACCTTTGGCCGGTTAGTATCGGCCTCCGGGGTCTCGCTTGCTTATGATTATCAGGTGACTGGTTTAGAACTTGATACTTTAGTGTCCAACGCTTTGAAACAACCTGGTGTGTTGGGTGCTCGGATGGTCGGCGCTGGTTTTGGTGGGTGTGCCATTGCCATTGTAGCGAAAGCCCAAGTGCCTGATTTTATTAGCAAAGTAGGCGCGGCCTACGCGCATAAGATTGGGTATGCGGCTAATTTTTATGTGGCTGACATTGCGGACGGTACTAAGGAATTAGCTTAGACGGGTGAAAGGCAAGGTAAATCGAATTGACTGCAATTAGTCGTCAGATTGATACCATTATTAAATTAAATCCTGATTACACGGAGATGGATCGGATTTATTTGACTAATAAGCTGTTGAATTTATTAGGAGATGACACGCTTTCACTCGCGGGATCAGCGGATCCCCTAAAAAATTTGGATTTAATGGTTGCAGCAGCTATTGCGACGGGGAAAATTTCGGATACGCTAGCCGCAAAACAAATTTTGGAAGCACAGCTGATGGATTTCGCGACACCACGTCCTAGCCGAATTAATCAATTGTTTTGGGATAAATATCAACAATCTCCCCAGGCTGCCACCGATTGGTTCTTTGCGCTAAGTTGTGCGAATAACTATGTGCAAACGCGGGCAATTGCTAAGAATCTGGTTTTTCCCGCGAAAACAGCTTTTGGTAATTTAGAAATTACCATTAACATGTCGAAGCCAGAGAAGGATCCCAAAGAAATTGCTTTAGCTGCCAAAGCCAAGGCAAGTGGGTACCCAGATTGCGCGCTATGTTTGCAGACGGAAGGCTACGCGGGACGTAACAATTTCGCAGCTCGTAGTAATCACCGAATCGTGCGTTTCTTATTAGCAGGACGGACTTGGGGCTTTCAATACTCTCCGTACGCTTACTTCAATGAACATGCTATCTTTCTTGATGCTGTGCATGAGCCGATGAAGATTAGCCAGCAAACCTTTGCCAATTTGCTTGCCATTGTGACGATGTTTCCGACTTATTTTGTGGGCTCGAATGCAGATTTACCAATTGTCGGTGGCTCGATGCTGGCTCATGAGCATTATCAAGGGGGACGGCATCAATTCCCGATGATGCAGGCGCCAATTGTTGAAACGCTCCACTTGTCAGGTTATCCTGACGTGAGCGCTGGTATTGTGAAATGGTCGATGAGTGTGATTCGACTCACGAGTAGTTCACCAGTTGCCCTCACGAATGCCGCTGAACACGTGCGTGCGCTTTGGGCTAACTATAGTGACCCAACTGCTCAGATTCGGGCAGTGGTAACAGGTCAGCGCCATCATACGGTCACGCCGATTGCGTATCGGGTAGGTGGGCAATATCAATTGGACTTAGTGTTGCGTGATAATCAGACCAGTGCGCAATATCCCGATGGTATTTTCCATCCCCATCAAGATGTGCAACATATTAAGAAAGAAAACATTGGTCTGATTGAAGTCATGGGACGGGCAATTTTACCAGCGCGCTTGAAGGCGGAATTAGCGCAGGTCAAGCGGTATCTCTTAGGAAAACCCAATCATCTCGCGGCCGCTCATGAGCCTTGGGCAAAACAATTGCTGGCTGCTCACACTTGGACAGCTGATAATGCTGATTCCCAACTGCAGGTAGCCGTTGGTGAGGTTTTTGCGCGAGTGCTGAGTGACGCTGGGGTTTTCAAGTGGAATCAAGCAGGCCGCCAGGCAATGGTCCGTTTCTGCCAATTACTCTAATTAAAAATGATGTTTCAACGCTGATAGATGGCGCTGGAACATCATTTTTTGGTTAGTTACGAAATCTTAAGATTTTTTTTAGTGCATATGTAGTTTTTAATACTATAATAAATAGTGTTGAGAACAGTGAAAGAAAGCTTTTAAAAATACGAGGAAACTTAAGATGTCTGAAAAAATTGCTATTTTAGCTGACTCTGGGTCAGATCTTCCTAGTAACTTAGTTGCTCAGGATAATGTTGCGATTGTTCCCATGCAAATTCATTGGCATGGCGAGGTGTTACGCGATCGGGTGGATATCAGCCCTAATGAATTTTATCGTGCGCTAAAGACGAGCAAAGAATTACCTAAAACTTCTAGCCCGCAGATGAGTGATATTATTAGCCAAGTGGCGCGTTTACGTGAAAAAGGCTATACTCATTTGCTAGTGATTGGCGTGTCTTCGAAATTATCAGTGACTTTTAATCAAATGTACTTACAAGCTAAATCAACGCCGGATTTGGTCGTTGAAGGCATTGATACCAAGAACATTGGGATTGGTAGTGGTCAGATTGCTGTTTATGCGGCTAGCCTCATTGCGGCCGGGTTACCATTTGTCCAAATTATTGCCCGCTTACGTAAATCAGTGACGACCAGTCGGATTTTCTTTTACGTCCCCACGCTAAAATATTTAGCAGCTGGTGGCCGGATTGGTAAAGTTGCTGGTTTATTAGGGAGCACATTGCATATTAAACCGATTATTTCGTGTGATCCAGATGGGGTTTATTATCCAATTGCTAAGGCACATGGTGAGAAGCGGGCCGTTCAAAAGATGCTGGCACTGGTTGATCGAGCGGTTGGCGACCATCAGCAAGTTCATTTGGCAGTCTGTGATGGCGATAATCTGCCTTTGCGTACGCAACTGCTGAACTTAATGAAGGAAAAATATCCACAATTTACGGTTGATGTGGGTGATATCTCTCCAGCCTTAGGTGTGCATACTGGTCCTGGCTTAATTGGGATTGCCGTTAATGTTAGATATGATGAGGAGCAGTGAGTTGAGTGAGCCAAATTTATTGCCTCTTTGGGAGGATTTACCAGCATTTAAAATTTATCTAGATCAGTTGCTGGATTTAAGTAAACACTATATTGAACCAATTACTGGTGATAAATTGACCAAAACGATGATGCATAACTATACCAAGGCTAGTATTATCGTTAAGCCAGTTGATAAACGTTATCAGCGGATTCAATTGGCGGGAGCAATTGTGGTGTCGCTCCTAAAGCCAATTTTTTCGCTTGATCAAATTAAGGCGGGACTGATGTTAGAGCTACACAATGATTCGCCCAAAATCGCTTATAATCGTTTTGCTAAGCTATATAATGAATTAATTGTGGCAGTGGCGAATAATCAGGATTTATTACCAACGGCGAATTTAGCTTCAGATGCCGCCCTGATCCAGTATCAGGCGATTTTAGCGGTTATTTTTCGCTCACAAAGTCTTAAAATATTGGTTAGCCATCAGGCGAACCAAGTCAAGCCTTCATAAGCTTGATGGTCTTACTAGTCATGGTAAGGTTTTTTATTGGACAAAAATGAATAAGCTCATTTAATTTTCATCTAAATAAGCGTAATCTAGTCCTAATTCCTAAGATATAGGAGCAAAGCTGATTTTATGCTAAAGGAGTGTTGAAGATGCAAGCAGCAGAAGTTGATTTTAATCATTTAGGCTTTTCATATATTGAAACCGATTATCGTTATGTCGCCCGTTATCATGATGGCCATTGGGAACCAGGAAGATTAATTAAGGACGCCCAAGTTCGAGTTAATGAAGCTGCGAACATTTTTCACTATGGGCAGGGGTCTTTGAAG
The DNA here is from genome assembly GCA_030455605.1 of Lactobacillus sp. Taxonomy (GTDB): domain Bacteria; phylum Bacillota; class Bacilli; order Lactobacillales; family Lactobacillaceae; genus Lactobacillus. The sequence continues at coordinate 13,004 of JAKDPD010000027.1, read as the reverse complement.
GGTTAAAAGCTTATCGTTGTCAAGATGACTCCGTGAATCTCTTTCGACCAGAGCAGAATGCCGCTAGGATGCAGCAATCGTGTCAGCGGTTATTGATGCCGACTTTTCCGGTAGATGAATTTGTGGCAGCTTGCAAGGCGGTCGTGAAAGCAAATTTAGACTGGCTACCACCCTATCAGTCACATGGGAGTATGTATGTCCGGCCTTACATGATTGGACTGAATGGATCCTTACAAATTCATCCGGCGACAGATTATCTTTTTTCAGTGTTTGCTTTTCCTGTTGGCGCCTACTTCAAAGCTGGGTTTAAGCCCGTTGATTTTGTGACATCGGACTATGACCGGGCCGCCCCGCAAGGAACAGGAGCTTATAAAGTCGGCGGTAATTATGCCGGCAGTTTACTGCCAGAAATGCTCGCGATTAAAGCGGGTTATAATGACTGTGTCTATTTGGACCCAGCGACTCATACCAAAATTGAAGAGGTTGGTTCGGCTAATTTCTTTGGGATTACCCCAGATCATACTTTCGTGACGCCGAAATCACCATCGATTTTGCCATCAGTCACCAAACGATCATTGCTGGCTTTGGCCGGTGACCGATTTGGGCTTAAAACGGTGGAAGGGGATGTCCCGATTGACCAGCTAGATGTGTTTAGTGAAGCTGGCGCTTGCGGAACAGCTGCTGTGATTGCACCAATTGGTTCAATTACTCACCGTGGCAAGCGGCACGTATTTTATTCAGAAACAGAAGCAGGACCAACCACCAAAAAACTCTATGATGAATTGGTCGGGATTCAATATGGCAATTGCCCTGCACCTGCAGGCTGGATTACCAAGGTGCCGACCGCTTAACTCGCAAAAAAAGCAGTACTAGTTTGATACTAGTACTGCTTTTTTAGTCATTTTAATTAACGATAATTGATAGCTAATAAACCAGGAAAAGCCTTCTGCAAGCGCTGGGTCAAGATGGCTACCAAGACAATTTTAATTAAGTCCCCGGGAATAAACGGCAAATTAATTAACACGGCTTTGATAAATGGCATATGGAATTGCCAGAAGAGCCAGAGTGCTCCGAGGATGTAACTAAATACCAAGTTCCCTAGGATTAAAATGACGATATTAAGCCAGAAGCGTTGGTTGCCACCAAAGAGTTTCATCAGTAGACCAACAATGATTGGCATGAGCAACCAAGCCCAGAGATAACCAGCAGTGGCATCTGACCAAACGATGACGCCCCCACGTCCGCCACTTAAAAATGGCATTCCAGCAGTCACTAGCAAGAAGAAAATAATCATGGCGAGCATGCCACGCTTCATGCCGAGTAAGAGACTAGCCAGCATAATACCTAAATTTTGTAACACAATTGGAACTAGACCAATATTGATTGGTGGCACGAATGCCAGCACGATAATGAAGGCGGTAAAGATCGCCACTAACGATAAGTCTTTTGTTTTCACGGTAAACTCCTTTTCAAAAAATGACTAAGCCATAGCTTAAAATAAAATAATTTGAAATTCAAACTATTTTTTTAATTTTGCCAATTTGGTTTGAAATTCAACCTATATAGTTTGAAATTCAATCTATTATGGGCTATTATGTTGATAATCAGATTTGAAACAAACGAAGTTTTGGAAGGAGTATTAATTTGAGTGTGATGGATGCAAGTGACATTATGAAGATCATTCCTAACCGTTATCCAATTTTGTTTATGGATAAGGTGGATGAGATTGTTCCTGGTGAATCGATTGTGGTTACCAAGAATGTCACAATTAACGAAGAATTTTTCCAAGGACATTTTCCTGGGAATCCAGTAATGCCTGGCGTTTTGATTATCGAAGCGATGGCGCAAGCAGCGTCAATTTTGATTTTAAAGACCCCAAGATTTGCCGGTAAGACCGCTTATCTGGGTGCCATTAATAATGCGAAGTTCCGTCAGGTAGTTCGCCCAGGTGACGTCTTAAAGCTTCATATTGCGATGGTTAAGCAACGCGATAACATGGGAATTGTGAATTGTTATGCGACAGTTGGTGATAAGAAAGTCTGTGAAGCTGATTTAACCTTTATCGTTGCAGCTGCAGATAAGAAGCTTTAAGCCAGTTGTTTAAGGAGCAAGAGCGCTATGCCAAACATGAAACCTGAAGGTAAGCAGCCTGATCAACTTGAGTATAAATTTATTAAGGATGCGCTGGTTGACGTTTATGACAATATTCTGCGAATTGAAAAGCATGAACTGAAACGTAGTTCTTTTCAAGATATTTCAGCCAGTGATATCCATTTGATTCATACCATTGGTTTGCATGACCGTAAGATGATTTCAGCAGTAGCACGCGAATTGCATTTATCCAAAGGGACGCTGACCACTAATCTAAAGACGCTTGAGCGTAAAGGCTATGTGGTACGAATACCCAATCAAACTGATCACCGCGTCGTTAATTTGGGCTTAACGTCTAAAGGACGGTTGCTTTACCGGGCTCATGATGCGATTCACCAACAACTTGTTAAGAGTTTTTTGACTAACTTAGATGAAGACGAAGTCTTAGTTATCAAGAAAGCCTTGATTAACTTGGAGAAATTTTTAAAGGAGCTGTCGACGAATTAATGAATCATTTTGCTATTTTGGCAGCTGCAAAAGCTGTTCCCGAAAAAGTTGTTAGCAATGAAGCTTTAACTAAGCTGATGACAACTTCGGACGAATGGATTAGGCAGCGAACCGGGATTGCAACCCGTCATGTTGCGACCACTGAAACCACGACGTCGCTCTGTACTGAGGTGGCCAAGTCATTACTAGCTAAGACAGGCCGGGACGCTGATCAACTTGATTTGATTGTTGTGGCGACCATGTCGGCAGATTATCATACGCCATCGGTTGCGGCTAGTGTGCAGGGGCAGATTAAGGCGACCAATGCGACTGCTTTTGATTTAAATGCGGCTTGCAGTGGATTCGTCTATGGTCTTAATCTGTTTGAACAATTAATGCAAACGGGTGCCTATCAAAATGGGTTGCTCATTGGCGGCGAAGTTTTAAGTCGTCTGGTTGATTGGCATGATCGCCGGACAGCAGTGCTATTCGGTGATGGTGCAGCGGGGGTTTGGCTAAGCCGTGATCCCGCCCAGCAAGGACAGGTTTTAGGTCGTGACTTACGCACTTTAGGTGAGTTAGGACATTATCTGACTGCTGGCCAAATGCCGGCCCAACCAGTTTTTAATTCAGCTAAAACGGAAAATTCACCTTTTTTCAAGATGAATGGGCGCCGCGTGTATGAATTTGCTGTCAAAAATGTGCCGCTATCAATTGCGCGCGCTTGTGAACAAGCGGGTTTGCGACCAGATCAAATTGATCATTTTGTCTTACACCAAGCCAATGCCAGAATTATTACTAGTGTGGCTGAAAAAATGGGGCTACCGTTAGCTCGGTTTCCGATGAATATTGACCGCTATGGTAATACGGCAGCGGCCAGTGAACCAATTTTGCTAGCTGAGTTAATTGCTAACCAGCAAATTAAAAGGGGGGATGTCCTAGCACTGAGTGGCTTTGGCGGTGGTTTGACCATCGGGACGGTAATTATTAGCTATTAGCTGTTACAGATAATGGCTAGGTTTTAGAAATTATATTTTAGAGATTATATAGGGAGATTTTTTAACATGACTAAGCAAGAAGTTTTTGACAAGGTAAAAGCAATCGTTGTTGACCAATTGGAAGTTGATGCTAGCAAGATTGAAGCAACGACTAACTTTAAGGAAGATCTTGATTTAGATAGTTTGGACATCTTTGAAGTGGTTGACAAGATTGAAGATGGCTTTGATATTGAAATTGAAACTGATGAAGGTATTGAAACTGTTGGTCAATTAGTGGATTACGTTGAAAAGCAAGTTAACGCCAAATAGGCACGGAGTCACAATATTTTGAAATTAGCTTATTTATTTAGTGGTCAGGGCAAGCAGTTTCCGCAAATGGGCCAAGACCTGTACGCGCAGGAACCGTTGTACCGGCAAACAATCGACAAAGCAGCCGACGTATTAGCGTTAGATTTGAAGGATGCCAGTGTCTTTGATGACCCACAGAATGTGCAAGTGGCGATTTTAGCCATGAGTGTTGGTTTGTACCGTGTCTTGGCGCAAGACTTGCCATTACCTGCAGGGATGCTAGGCCTGAGCCTAGGTGAATATAGCGCTTTGGTGGCAGCGAAGGCTTTAGATTTTGAAACAAGTTTGAAGCTTGTTCAAGATCGCTCACGTTACATGGCGCAAGCAGCTGAGCAAAATCCAGGTGTCATGGCAGCAGCTCTCAAGACTAACTATGATCTGGTGGCGCAGGCTTGTGAAGCAGCGCAAAAGGTCGGTAAAGTCTACCCCGCTAATTACAATACCCCTGAACAGGTGGTGATTGGCGGCGAAGCTACAGCGGTAGCTGAAGCTACTCGTTATTTGAAGGCAAACGGCATTAAGCGTGTGGTGCCTTTGAAAGTCAGTGTGGCTTCTCATACCCCGCTCATGCAACCAGCCAGTGATTTATTGGCAACACGCATGGCTAGTGTTACCTTTACCCAGCCAGCGGTGCCGGTTTTCAGTAATACGACGACCGCACCTTTTACGGCAGCGAGCGTGAAGGACACATTAATTTCGCAATTGGTGCAACCAACGCACTTTAGTACTTGTTTACAAAAATTAGCAGAAGTTAAACCTGATGCCCTAATCGAATTGGGGCCAGGCGAAACCTTAACGCACTTTGCTGGCAAGACGCTAGGGCGTGATTTAGCAAGTTATCATGTGGATAGTATGGCGACTTTAACCAAGTTACGTCAGGAATTGGAAATGGTGGCAGAGTAATGGAAGCAGCAGAACAAGTTGCCCTGGTAACGGGTGGCGCAAAAGGGATTGGCTTAGCAATTGCCAAGCGTTTAGCAAAGCAAGGCATGACAGTCGTCATTAATGCCCATCGTGAACCATCAACCGAAGAATGGGCCGAAATTCAGGCTGGTAACCCGAAATTATCGTATTTAGTCGGGTCAGTCGCAGATGAAGCTGAAGCGGAGGCCATGATTGCAGCCGTGATGTCGCAGTTTGGTCGTTTGGATGTGCTGGTAAATAATGCTGGGATTACTCGTGACAAGTTATTAAGCCGGATGAGTGCGGCTGATTTTAACACAGTCATTCAGACGAATCTGGTTGGTGCTTTTAATATGACGAAGCACGCCATGAAAGTGATGCAAAAACAGCGTAGCGGTAACATTGTGAATTTGGCCAGCATTTCTGGCCTTAATGGCAATATTGGTCAAGCTAACTATGCCGCTAGCAAAGCAGGTTTGATTGGTTTAACCAAGACAGCTGCCAAAGAAGGCGCTCTGCGCGGTATTCGTTGTAATGCCGTAGCACCAGGGATGATTGCCACTGCGATGACTGACAAGTTAAGTGATCGCATTAAGACTGAAATCACCAAGCAAATTCCATTGCACCGGTTTGGCGAAGCGGATGAAGTGGCCCAAACTGTCGCATTTTTAATTTCAAATCCTTATATCACTGGTCAAGTGATTACTGTCGATGGCGGATTGACGATTTAGCAGAATCAAGGAGGTTCTCGTTGATGAACAGAGTTGTGGTAACAGGAATAGGTGCCGTTACGCCAATCGGAAACGATGCGCCAACTTATATTAAGGCTTTACTCGCTTCCAAAGTGGGTGTTGGTCCCATCACTAAGTTTGATGCGGGTCAAACTGGGATTCATGTGGCAGCCGAAGTTAAAGATTTTGATCCGACTAAGCGCTTGGATAAAAAAGCGGTTAAGCGGATGGATGCTTTTTCTTGCTATGCCTTGTATAGTGCCGTTGAAGCGATGACGCAAGCTGGGTTAATTGATGGCGGTGTTGATCCTGATGATCTTGGGGTTATTTATGGTTCTGGGATTGGTGGTTTGACCACGATTGAAGAACAAGTTATTAAGATGCATGAGAAGAGCCCGAAGCGGGTATCACCATTGTTTGTGCCTAACTCCATTATTAATATGGCGGCTGGTAACCTATCAATTCATTTCCATGCTCAGAATACGAGTCAGGGTATTGTAACGGCTTGTTCTTCGGGAACAAATGCTATCGGGAATGCCTTTGAATATATTAAGGCTGGTAAAGCTAAGGTCATGATTGCCGGCGGAACGGAAGCCTCAGTCAATGAAATTGGGATTGCTGGCTTTGCGTCATTAACAGCCTTGTCTAAAGCGGATGACCCGATGAAAGCCTCAATTCCATTTGACAAAGACCGTAATGGCTTTGTCATGGGTGAAGGTGCCGGAACCTTGATTCTGGAAGATTACGATCATGCTAAGGCTCGTGGTGCTGAAATTTTAGCTGAAGTGGTCGGTTACGGTACCACCAGTGATGCCTATCATATTACCGCGCCAAATCCTGAAGGCAAAGGTGCATATAAGGCAATGAAGCAAGCCATTGATGAAGGTGGGATTGCAACCAGCGAAGTTGATTATATTAATGCCCATGGGACGAGTACGCATGCTAACGACAGCGCTGAAGCTGCCGCAATCGCTAACTTGTTCAAGGACAATGATCATGTGAAAGTCAGCAGCACCAAAGGGATGACTGGTCATGCCCTCGGCGCTGCCGGTGCCCTTGAAGCAGTTGGGGTCGTCGGTGCAATGCGCCATAACCAAATGCCAGTGAACGTTGGGGTGCAAAACCAAGACCCAGAATGTCCAGTCACATTAGTGACAGCAGGGAATGCAAAAGCACCAGTGAAATATGCCATCAGTAACTCCTTTGGCTTTGGTGGCCATAATGCGGTGTTAGCATTCAAGAGGTGGAATTAAGGATGGATGATAAAGCAATTCAACAGTTAATGAAGCAATTTGATCAATCAAGCTTGAAAGAACTCCACTTAGTGGATAAAGACTTTAAGCTCGAATTGAGCAAGCGGAGTGAAGCCGACCCAGTTGCTGCTGTCCCAAGTCAAGTTGTTGCGCCAGCAGTAGCTGCTCCGGCGGTAACTAGCAGTGAACCAGTTGCTACTGCACCAGCTGCTGCCCCAGTAGCTCCTGAGCCGGAAACTGATGAACTGGCTGAAATCAAAGCACCACTCGTTGGGGTGGTTTACTTTGCACCAAGTCCAGATCGTCCCGTCTTTAAAAAGGTGGGCGATACGGTGAAAAAGGGTGAAGTTGTCTGTGTCATTGAAGCCATGAAGATGATTAATGACGTCAAGAGTCCAATGGATGGTGTCATTAAGAAAGTGCTCGTTAAAGATGGCAGCATGGTTGAATTTGATGAGCCAATCTTTAAAGTTGAGGCCAAATAATGGCTTTGGATGTTAGAACTTTTATCCCGCAACGTTACCCGTTTGAAATGTTAGACAGTTTAGACCAAGTGACCCCTGGTAAAAGTGCGCAGGCAACCAAACTCGTGACGATTAATGAGTGGTTCTTTAAGCAGCAACAAGCACCGCTAGCAATGCCACGTCCTTTAGTGATTGAAGCATTAGCACAAACCGGGGTAGCCGCCTTATTATCCATGCTAGAATATGAAGGTCAAAATGTCTTCTTTGGTGGCATTAAGCAAGCGACTTTTCAGGATGATTTTCGACCTGGAGATTGTTTAACATTGAAAGTTCAATTAGTTAAAATTCGTCATCAAATTGGTGTTGGCCATGGCGTGGTTATTCGCGAGGGACAAGAAATTTGTGCCGCCGATTTAATCTTTGTGGTCACATCAGCGTAGAGGAGTAGACATGTTTTCCAAAGTTTTAATTGCCAATCGTGGTGAAATCGCCGTTCAAGTCATTCGTGCCTTGCATGAGATGGGCATTAAAGCGGTTGCGATTTACTCAACCGTAGATAAAGACAGCTTATATGTGAAAATGGCAGATGAAGCGGTTTGTATCGGCGGCCCTCAGCCTAGTGTGTCTTATTTGAATATGTCAGCTGTGATTACCGCTGCTACCTTAACGGGTTGTGAAGCCATTCACCCTGGTTACGGTTTCTTATCAGAAAATGCCGAATTTGCCCAATTATGTGAACAATGCGGGATTAAGTTTATTGGTCCCAGTCATCAATCTATTGAACAAATGGGTGATAAAGCCAATGCCAAAGCAGCTATGAAAGCTAACGGGGTGCCAACTATTCCTGGGAGTGATGGCTGCTTGCCAAATTATGAGGCAGCTTTAGCTTTAGCCCACAAGATTGGTTACCCAGTCATGTTAAAGGCCGTTGCCGGTGGTGGCGGTAAAGGGATTCGCCAAGCGTATAATGACGCTGAACTCGAGCAGGCTTATGCTGAAGATAAACATGAAGTAAAACTTTCCTACAGTGACGATCGGCTCTACATGGAAAAGAAAATTGACCATGCCAAGCATATCGAAATGCAAATTATTGCAGATTCCCACGGTCATGTGGTTTATTTGCCAGAACGTGATTGCTCAATGCAACGTAATCATCAAAAGGTGATTGAAGAGAGTCCGTGCCAGCTGATTAGTCCAGCTGAACGGGCAGCTTTAGGTAAAGTCGTGGTTAAAGCGATTAAAGCCATTCACTATGAAAATACTGGGACCTTTGAATTCTTAGTGGATGAAAGTCACCATTTTTATTTCATGGAAATGAATACTCGGTTGCAAGTTGAGCATACGGTGACGGAAGAAGTGACCGGCATTGAACTGATTAAGGGCCAAATTATTATCGCAGCTGGTGGTGAATTACCGTTCACGCAAGCTGATGCGGCTGTTAAGGGTTATGCCATTGAATGCCGGATTAACGCTGAAGACCCAAGCCATGATTTCCGGCCATCACCGGGTCGCATTAAAGAGTTATTCATGCCAGATGGCACGCTCGGTGTGCGAATCGATTCTGGTGTCACGACCAATAGTATGATTTCGCCTTACTATGATTCGATGATTACGAAGCTAGTGGCGCATATGCCAGATCGTGAACGCGGCGTAACCAAGATGAAACGGATGCTGAAAGAAGTTCGCATTAAAGGGGTTAAGATTAACCGTGACTTCTTATATGATTTGTTATCTGATCCCGTTTTCGTTAAGGGTACCTTTAATAACAATTACCTAGAAACCGGATTTTTGAAAGGATGGGTTGCACAACATGCCACTAAGTAAATTTACTGCCCCGACCTCGAAGGAAATTAGTTTTCGGATGGATAAAATCCCTGATCATATTTGGCGGCAATGCCCAATTTGTCATCAGAGCTTTTATGAAAAGAAATTAGGCCAAGCCGGTGTTTGTCCTGAATGTGGTTATGGCTTCCGTTTGGGGGCACAAAAGCGGGTGGAACAGGTTGCTGACCAGTTCAAACCGATTGATGTTGACCTCAAAGCACCTGCTCAATTTCAAGATGCTAAGTATCTGGCGAAGTTAGCTAAGGCGCGTCAAGTAACGGAATTAAACGAAAGTGTCCTCACAGGCATTGCCCGCACGGGCAAACAATGCTTTGGCCTAGGTGTCATGGATTCCCGATTTATTATGGGGAGTTTAGGTAGCGCTACTGGGGAAAAGATTACGCGTTTATTTGAAAAGTGCACCCAGGAAAAATTACCGGTTATCTTGTTTACAGCATCAGGTGGAGCTCGGATGCAAGAAGGGATTCATTCCTTAATGCAGATGGCGAAAATCTCCCAAGCGGTGGCTGAACACAGCGTAGCTGGACTTCTTTACGTAGCGGTCCTAACCGATCCAACTACCGGCGGGGTGACTGCCAGCTATGCCATGCAAGCTGATATTATTTTGAGTGAACCGCGGACTTTAATTGGCTTTGCCGGCCGGCGCGTGATTGAGCAGACCATCCACCAGAAGCCACCAGTTGACTTTCAGCGCGCTGAAACGCTCCTCAAACATGGTTTTCTGGATGCAATTGTACCTAGGGCGGAGCTAAAAACGACCTTGGCGAAGTTGCTTCGTTGGCATCAAAAAGGAGGTCAAGCAGAATGAGCAGTTCATTAACCGCTTATGAGCGGGTTTTAGCCGCAAGAAAAGCTTCTAAGATTAGTATTCAAACCCTCATTAATGGTTTGTGCGATGATTTTATGGCTTTTCACGGTGATCGCGCCGCTGGTGATGATCCAGCGGTAATTGGCGGGATTGGCCTATTGGGAGAGCAACCGGTGACCGTGGTTGGTATTCAAAAAGGTGACGATTTAGCTGAAAATAATGCCCGTCATTTTGGCTGTGCTGAACCAGAAGGCTATCGCAAAGCTTTGCGCTTAATGACGCAGGCTGAGAAGTTTCAGCGACCAATTGTGGCCCTCATTAATACCCCTGGTGCTTTTCCTGGCGTCGACGCGGAATACCACGGCCAAGGATCGGCCATTGCCCAATGTTTACTTACGGGGCTCAAATTGAAAGTCCCGTATATTAGTGTTATTGTGGGCGAAGGTGGTAGTGGTGGTGCTCTTGCTTTAGCTGTGGGTGATACCGTTTGGATGTTTGAAAATAGTGTCTATTCGATTTTATCACCAGAAGGCTATGCGACCATCTTGTGGAAAGATAGCCGTAAAGCGCCAGAGGCTGCTGAGCAAATGGGGTTGACACCTGAGGCACTCAAAGCCGCCGGGATTATTGATCGCATTATTCCAGAAGTGATAGATGCCGCTAGCTTGGCTAGTTTTAAGCAAGCTTTATGTCAAAAGCTGCAGCAATTACAAGCACAATCTGTACCTGAATTGCTGTCTGAGCGCCGCGCCCGTTATCGTCAATTTTAAAGAAACTAAGAGGAATTTACAGAATGTCAGGAATCTTAACCGGTAAAACACTTGTTGTCATGGGTGTTGCCAATCAACGTAGTATTGCTTGGGGATGTACGCAGTCCTTATTAGCGCAAGGTGCTAAGGTTATTTTAACTTACCAAAATGATCGCTTAAAGGCTAGCTTAGAGCGGTGCGTCGGCCCTGATCAAGCGTTAGTGGCTTGTGATGTTTCCAAGGACGAAAATGTTGAAGCCGCCTTTAAAGAAATTGCCACGAAATATGGCAAAGTCGACGGGGTTATTCATGCGATTGCTTATGCTGATAAAGCAACCTTAACTTCTGGTTTGGTTAATACGACGGCCGATGGGTATGCGTTAGCACAACATATTAGTGCTTATTCCTTTATCTCGGTTGCGCGTTATGCCAGTCAAGTCATGAAAGATGGTGGCAGTTTAGTTACCTTGACTTACTTTGGGTCTGAACGGGCTATCCCGAATTACAACATGATGGGCGTTGCTAAGGCTTCACTTGAAGCCAGTGTTCGTTACTTAGCTAGTGATTTAGGTGCCGCTAATATTCGGGTTAACGCCATTTCTGCTGGTGCGGTTAAGACTTTAGCAGTTACGGGTATTAAGAATCATGGGACCTTACTTAAGATGTCACGTGATCGTACCGTTGACGGTAAGTCAGTCGAAACGAGCGAAATTGGTAATACCGCTGCCTTTTTATTGAGTGATTTATCAACTGGCATTACCGGCGACATTATTTATGTGGATAAAGGTGTTCACTTAATGTAGTGGTGCGCCGTTTATAACTTGAAAGACCTTGCAGAGGAGGTGGCAATAATGTCAGCTGCTGTGTAAGGTCTTTTGGTGTTAAAATTATGAATAAAGTGATGTGAAGGGATGGGAGCTTAATTTGCAACCAGAAGAGGATTCACTTGATAGTGAGCAGATCACAAAATTTCTGACCACCACTTGGCGGCCGCAGATTCACGTGCTTGATCAAGTGACGTCAACTATTACATACGCGAGTGAGCATGCTTTGCCAAATTGGGCAATCGTTGTGGCTAATGAGCAGACTGCTGGTAAGGGCCGCCGCGGCCACCGGTTTGAGTCTCCAGCTGGTACGGGTATTTATCTGACATTTATGTTACCGGTCTCTGCCCAACATTTAAAGAATCCTGGCGTCTTAACTGCAAGTATCGCGGTAGCGGTATGGCGCGCGATTAAGCGCGTAAGCGGAATTCAACTAGCCATTAAGTGGTTGAACGATTTGTACCTACCCGCTGGTAAGTGTGGGGGGATTTTAGTCGAAACGGTTAATGATGCGGCTAATTGCACGCATCAATTCATTGTGGGAATTGGGCTAAATGTGCGTCAGCTCCCCAAAATGCCGCCATTAGATCAACCAATTTGCGGAATCGGGATTCCGATGACAATTTCACGCAACGAGTTAATTGCCGCAATCTATTCAGAGTGTTGTCAGCTGTATCGTCATTTTGATTCAGCTGCAATTCTAAACTCATATCGCCAGCATTGTTTGTGGTATGGGCGTCAAGTCACGGCGCAAGTTGCAGGTAAAGCCGTTGCAGGGCGCGTATTAGGCGTTAACGACCGTGCTCAGCTATTATTAGCAGCGAGCGACCAGCAAGTGCTGGCGCTTGATGCTACCGTAGCCCATACGATTCGCCTGCAGCCATAAAGTATGACCAATCCTTCAAGTGAAATATTTTTTTATAGTTAAAATAATCAGGCGGGATCCTTGTGCTGGCGGACTTTCTCTAGTTAATGGTATCTGACTTACTGCTTTACCCTATTGAAAAAATTGGCTAAAGCGCTTACCATGATAGTTAATTAAAACTACCAAGGGGTAGTCGTTAGCAAAAAAGCTGAGGAGTAAAATTTATGTCGTATCCAGTTGTTAAAGGGCACCCGCTACAGACGAGCGTTAGTCCGCTGAAACGTGTCATCTCGCGGGTCTCGTATGCGTGTGGGGCATTTGGCCATGACATGTTTTATGGGGCGCTGTCGACCTATTTAATTATGTTTATTACCACTCATTTATTTAATACCGGAAGTCAAGCTCAGAATGATCGCATGATTTTATACATCACGTCAATTATTACCGCGCTCAGAATTCTGGAACTATTTCTTGATCCGTTTATTGGTAATTGGATTGACCGCACCAGAACCCGCTTCGGGCAGTTTAAGCCCTGGGTAGTTGTTGGGGGAACGATTACTTCCATTATTTTATTGGTGTTATTTACCAATTTAGGTGGGATTAATCACAGTCATCCGATTCTATATTTAATTTTATTTG
>JAKDPD010000043.1 GCA_030455605.1 Lactobacillus sp. | reverse complement strand
ATCATCATTTCTCCTTCTCCACGTCTAGGTGCTGCTGCTATTGTTACTGAGTCTAGGCTTCTATTATTCTCGGAACAAGGCAGCGCTAACTCATTAAAGCCTAAAAGTGACTGCATGGTTTGGCGCCTTTATTAGTGGTCCAGTTACCTTAGCATGACATCCATAGTCAAAAAACATTTAAGAAATTACCCAACTATTATAAGATAGTGAGAAGCATTGAAACTTGTTAACCATAAAAGCGGCCGGGCCGACCATTAGGAACCAAGCGCCTATCAGGCCTAAAATATCGAGCAAAACTATGCGCCACATGCAGCTGAGAATAGCAGGAAGGCCGGTGTAAAATGTATCGCACGAATTTTGCAGACAAGGTATTGAAATTCACTAATGATCTCTCATCCGTATCAATTGATTTACCTGACAAATTTAAGCTCATCAATCCTTATAGTGGCAAACAACAAGCTGCTGTTTGCCAGATAACGACAGCGTTTTATCAAAAATACTTTGATGATACGAAGCCTCGGCGATTAATTTTGGGAAGTTCCCCTGCACGAAGAGGAACAGCTATGACTGGCGTACCTTTTGAAGACGCAAAACATCTTCAAACTGAAACCGGTATTCTGATTGATCAATTTTATATTAACCAGTCATCATCAAACTTTTTATATGACGTCATGACCAAATATGGCGGCAGCAAAAAATTCTACAATGCTTTTTATCTAGGGTTTGTCTGTCCACTCGGCTTGGCTAGCATCAATGCCAAGGGAAATGAAGTTAATTGTAATTACTATGAAAATAAAAAAGTACAGAACCTTTTGCTTCCGTTTATTGTGCACTCACTGCGCCGCCAAATCGACTTTGGCATAGATACATCAGTATGCTACTGCATCGGAAGCGGCGAAAATTATAAGGTGCTGGTGAACATTAATCATCAGTATCATTTTTTTGAAACAATCGTGCCGTTAGAACATCCTCGTTTTATCACACAGTATCACCCAAAAGACCACGATAAGTACCTAGAAAAATATCTTAATGCCCTACATCACGAGTCATGTTAATTGCCAACTTTGCGAACCTGTTCAAACATCTTTACAAAAGTACGCATTAAAATTGTTGACATTTTTCAGGAGAGCCTCTAATATTCAAACCAATCATTAATAATTCGTCCATGAACAAACCGATGATGTGGAGATCAAGATCATTGTGCGCGCAAAGAGAGTTGCCGGTGCTGAGAGTGCAATCGAACGCAGATGATTAAATGGACCACGGAGGGTTCTCCCGAAAAACTTCAAGTACGGAGAAACGTAAAGGCATACGTCAGTTGTCGGAGAGATGTTGGTCTCTCGCTAAGCGTGATTAAATGGGGATTTTTAGACAAATCAGATGCTATTATTTGTTGAAGTCTCGAATTAATCGAACTAAGGTGGCACCGCGGAAAAATCCGTCCTTAACTTTACAAAGTTATGGGCGGATTTTTTTGTGAGCACGAACCAGCCCGGTTTCCGGGCTGGCGAACGCGTTATCGAAGGAGGTTTTGAGTATGAATCAGACAAACGAGATTAAACGATGGCAACTTTTGCCAATCTAGAAATGCTTCAGCGATAGTCATTAAAAAACGGAGTGTCAGCTAATGCTGGAAGAAGTTTTAACCAAGGATTCAATCGAAGCAAAGTACCCCGCCCAAGACCGCAATGAAGCGGTTCGCGAAAGTGGCAGGTTATTGGTCAAAGTGGGCGCTGCTGACCCGAATTATGTCGATGCCATGATTAACAACGTTGACATCAATGGCACCTATATTGTCATTGCTCCCGGTATTGCCATGCCTCATGCGCGTCCAGAAACCGGTGCAAAGAAGGTCGGGTTCAGTCTTGTAACGTTAGCTGAACCCATTAGATTTGGACATCCAACAAATGACCCAGTCAAACTAGTCATTGGCCTATGTGCTACTGATTACGAAAGCCATCTAAAAGCCTTAGCCGAGTTAGTGAGTCTGTTATCCGACGAGAATCGAGTGCAGGCGATCATTGGGGCTAAGAATGCTGATACAATCTATCAACTAATTTCGGAGGAAAAACAAAATGATTAAAATTGTGACTGTATGTGGCGCCGGTGTGGGCAGTTCCATGATGGAGCGACTTTTTGCCCAACAAATTTTAGACGCTGAAAAGATTGAAGCCGAGGTGGATGCCTCGGATATTAGTTCCGTTGATCCGAACGCCTATGATCTCGTCATCACGACTTCGGACTTTGCTAATCAATTATCTGAGTCACCCACGCCAATTATTAGACTAGATA
>JAKDPD010000042.1 GCA_030455605.1 Lactobacillus sp. | reverse complement strand
TGCTATTATCAAATACTATTTTAAATTTAAATATTGATTTATTTGTTTTATATCAGAGCTATTTCTTCTCTGCTGCACTCGGTGTGGCATCGTTGATTCCTGGAAGTGCCGGTTCTTTTGACCTAAGCCTGACTGAAACGTTAAAACATGCAGGCGTACTGCCTAACACCTCTGCAAGCCTGTTAATTTTGTACCGGTTATTCTATTATGTAATTCCTACCATTCTTGCTGTTGTTTGGTTTATTTTATTAAAAACCAATATCTTGCAATCTAAAGCCAACAAATGATAACGGTTTCTAGTCAGCATAGTAGCTGTTAGAACGCATTTAGAATATTATTAAAAGTATCCGAATAACGGCTGAAATTAGCTGTATAGCAGTGGCTTGTGACTAGCTTTCGCAAATACATCACAGATCACAGCCTTTACTTATCCATCTATAAATTCGTTCAACTTTCCGATGTTGAAGTGTGAAAATACCGCTTTTTAAAGAATTTGTTTTGCAATAATGATAGCTGCACTAATGGGATAAGTATACATTTGTTCACTAGAAGCATTGCTACTGTA
This sequence comes from Lactobacillus sp., assembly GCA_030455605.1. Lineage (GTDB taxonomy): Bacteria > Bacillota > Bacilli > Lactobacillales > Lactobacillaceae > Lactobacillus. The sequence continues at coordinate 1,807 of JAKDPD010000042.1, read as the reverse complement.
TTGGCAGGTGAGTGTCTTCAACCGCAAGGAATTCCTTTATTTTGAATTCAATTTACCTGAAAATAATCTCCAAGTCAAAGAAACCCAACACGCTGTTCTAGATTCGACTTTTGGGTAATGGCCATACGTGCCTAGATGGTTCAAGATTTATCTTAGTTGATGATTAAGCACTGACTGTACAACCTGACCATCCTCAAATAAGAATTTTTAAATACAAGATTAGACAAATGTTAATAAAACGATTAGATATTGCATGATGCGAGGACGAGTGACATAATGAGTTGTCGGGAGACTTAAAAATTAACTATACGAGGAGGAATACCCATGGAACTCTTAAACGAAAAAGAGCTAGCTCACGTTATTGGTGGTAAACGAAAGTGCCCCAAAACGCCCTTTGATAATACGCCTGGCGCATGGTTTGCGCATTTGATTTTGGGCTGCTAATGACTAGGATCATTTGCTTTATCCGAATCCTACACGGCCATAAGTCGATCGCGAAGATACGCCAAAGCCATGTTTAGAATGTTCAAGAGATCGTCGCGTTTTGAGCTGATTTCTAGAAAGCTTCATCCTAGCTTGACTTGTATTGATATTTCACCGTCAATTTATCCGGCTAACGTGTCTAATTGCCGCACTTTTTAGAGAACTCGAACATGTTCTAAGTAAAGTTATGGTTGCGATAGTATTCGGCCCCGCTCTCACAAGCTTCAGGCTTTAGTCGGAGGTGTTGACAAAATTCGCTTGTTTATTTTCCGACAGATTAAACACGAAATCGTCCTTTGCATCGTCCACTTCAGTTTGGCCGCCTACACGTGCGTTTATTGTTAGCTTATCGAGAGTGGTCGCTGAACAATTAGTCTACCTAATTGTTCGAAATCTTATTTTTCCATTAAACGTTCAGCCAAACAGCAACCATGGTAACTGTGTCGTCGGATGGCTGTTTGGGTCTGTCAAATAACCGTGACTAAATTGTCAAAGAACCTGTTAGTAGATGCAAAAATTGCTGTTTTCTCAGAGCTTCAAGGGGACATCGAACCAGCAGATTATTTTAAGCATCATGCGTTCGCCTGAAGCTAACAGGCTTGATTGCTATAAGTAGCGTTACTGAATTAACCGATCTTTCCGTTCTGGTTGATGCGGAAGCATTGTAGAATTATTTACCATGAGCGTTTCAGGCTTCAAGCAAACTGCTCAAAATCAAACTGACTTAAAAGACAGCGACTTCGGTACTCCTTATAGCATAAGGAATATCGAAGTCGTTTTAAATGGAACTCAAATTCGTTCGCTTACCTTTAAAAAACTTCTGTGTTGCTAGCTATCGTGCCTCGTATTCCGACTGTTCTCCCGAAGAGAGCGAACTGGCGCAGAAACATTCTGCTCACGCTCTTGAATTGACTTGCGACGCTAAATCTTTATACTGAAACAAGTAATGATCGTCATTCACGCGAAAAGGGGTTAACTGTATGTGCGGAATCATCGCGTTTGCGGACAAGACAATTTTAAATAAAAAGCCAGTTATTAATAACATGATGGACATGATCAAACACCGGGGTCCTAATTCCAGCGGCGAATATATCAATGATAACGTTGCCCTCGGATTCCGCCGGTTGTCGATCATTGACTTAAAAGGTGGTTCGCAGCCGATCCTGAATGAGGATGGCACAGTTGCGATCATCTTTAATGGGGAAATTTATAACTTCCAGAGCATTCGCAAGGATTTGATTGCTGCTGGGCATGTGTTCAAAACCCATTCCGATACCGAGGTTCTGCTTCACGGTTATGAGGAATATGGGATGGACGAACTTCT
>JAKDPD010000026.1 GCA_030455605.1 Lactobacillus sp. | reverse complement strand
TTACACAAGGTATTATACACTAAGCGCTTACAGTTTTCTATTTTTTCAAAAAAATATTTTTATTTTAAAATTTTACAACAAATGGGCCTAAAATCCGCATAAATACGGTAAAAGCAATTGTGAAAGCTTTGGCAATATCAATCATTATACTTTGCGATTAACTGCCGGTTGGTATCAAAAAAGGGATTACGCAGTATCCGAAATCCCTAGTCAAATTTATTATATTAATAGTTATTATTAAACATCCCATCACTTTTTGGCGGTTGATAATCACCGAAGTAACGCGTTGGATCCAGCTTTAAGTAATGACACAAATCGTAAACTTCAGTCATCGTCTTATCAATCACTGGAATGCCATTTTGCTTACGGTCAGCGACAAAACCATATTCAGGTTCGCCATGCGTATAAATCCGCTTTTGCCCTTTTGCTTTCGGCGAATCACGCAATGCTTGTAAGTACTCGGACATATGTTTGATAATTGCATCCTTGTCCCCAAAGGCGGCCAAATTAATCGCCATAAAGCCATGTGAAATACCGGATTTATTGTTCATCATCGTTTGGTCAGAAGTCGTTCCGAGCGACAGAATGGAAGAAAAAATTTCAGCTACCATGGCATTCCCATAACCTTTATGAGAGCCATGAGCTTTATCACTGCCACCTAATGGCAAGATACCGCCACCTGCTTTTTGGGTGATGTTCGCTAACACTTCAGCTGCATTGTTACTTTCAACACCGTCAGCATCTAGTGCCCAGCCATCAGGAATGGGCTCAGCCATTTTATTATACATTTCAAGCTTCCCACGGGTCACTACAGAAGTAGAACCATCGAAGAAGAAGTAATACGGATCTGCTGGCATGCACCAAGCCTGCGGATTAGTCCCAATCATAGCTTTTTTACCATAGGTAGGCACCACGATGGCTTCGGAATTGGTTACTGAAAAGCCAAGCATCCCAGCTTCAGCCGCCATGCGGGCATAGTAGCCGGCAATGCCATAATGATTGGAGTTGCGTACAGTCACAATCCCAACCCCAATTTTTTTGGCCTTCTCAATGGCTAAATTCATGGCAAAATGTCCGTTTAATTGTCCCATCCCGTCATGACCATCAACGACAGCCGAAACAGGCGTGTCAAAGACCACCTCGGGTTCAGCAGCAACTTTCATGGTACCTTTTTGAATACCCTTATAATAGCGCACCATTCGCTGCATCCCATGACTTTGAATACCATATAAGTCAGCCGTCAACAGCACATCTGTGATGATTTTGGCCTTGGCTTCAGTAAAACCAAATTTTTGAAATGCATCCATGCACAATTGATTTAGTTGTGCATATGAAAATCGAACTTTTCTCTCTGACACCACAAATACCTCTTTTTCAAAATCGATTAATTGAATGAGTTAATCGTAGCATTACTTTTTAAAAAGTTCAAATTTATATCTATTTTTTAACTTTTATTAAATAGCATAGTTGTCAATAGCTGTGAAATATAATTCTGTAATTCTGGCACAGTATGGCGCCGGCTGCGACTACAATCTTTGGCACTGCGTCCGCATAGTAAACACTGCCTTGCCGGCTCCCCTAAGCGCGTTCGTGATAAATCAACTACCTCCTGCCCTTGCTTAAAATGCACATCCAAATCAAATAGACGTCTATCAGGGCGCTTACTTTCGAAAGCAATTGCTAACGACTTAACCTGCTTTGGTGGTCCCGCGACTAATAAAATTTCTTCGGGACCAGTTGCTGCTTGCCCCCAATCATGCACCATTTGAATTGGAAATTGTTGAGCGACTTGCGCTTTAAACAGGCAAATTTCTTGTTCAAAGTACTGGCGAATAGCTGGACTCGTTTTAATCGGTCCCGGAATATTTAGTTTTGCGCCAATCACGACTTGTTGTGGGTATTCTTTTGCCAGCTGCCACTGCGCCGCAACCCGGCGATCACGATTTGCTAAAACCAAAGGGATATCTACATTTGAACCACCCGCAAAAATATTCATCATCATCCGTCCTCTATCTGATTACTGCTTGCTTTAATTTTACTGGTCGTTATCTGGCACTGCAAGTCCAAACTAAAAACAGGTGTGCGATGAACCAGCACACCTGTTTTGGTAAATGAAACGTTTATTGATAATCCACTAATTCGCCAATATCATACCGACTCGTCTTCATTGCAGCTGGCGCTTTGGCTGACTTACCAATCGCAATCGCCATCACTGGCACAAATTGCTCTGGATCTAGCCCGACGCTTTCAGCTGCCTTGCTAGCATCATAACAAGCAATAGCATTAGTGTCATAACCATGGGCTTGTGCAATCAACATGAATTGCATCGCAGCCAATGAGGTATCAATCGTGGCATCTGTCTTTAGCATTGCTTCAGACGCATGTTCATAAAGTGGCATAAAGGTGCTCAGGGCAGCATCCATCGCTTCCTTAGTTATTTTCTTAGCCTCATACATCCCCTGCCACAGCTTGCGATACTTCTTATAAGCTAGCTTATTACCAAAGAAGAGCACACTGCAGAACTCGTATCAACTTGCGGGAAGTTAAAGGGCATAAAGTAGCTACGCAGCTTTTCCTTGCCGTCTGGCGTATCAACTACGACAAACTTACAAGCTTGTAAATTGCAGGCTGATGGTGCCGTAATCGCCATTTTTAACATGGCCGTCATTTCGTCACGACTAATTTTAACCTTTGGGTCAAATTCACGAATCGATTGCCGCTTCGTCATCACAGTTTAAATCTCTTGGGGCATAATAGTCACTCCTTTTAATAAATGCTACCGCTTTCACATCACCTATATTATACCCACTGGCGTTAATAACTGCAACTAGGCGTGCCCACTTTAAAGTAACTTAACTTTCGCGATTACGTAGTTTCAGTCCAGTGATGAAATACGCCAAATTACTCAAGATTAGGTTAAGTAAAAATAAGCTGGCCAAGAGCACTATGGCACTATAAAAGGCGTGGAAGCTTAAAAAGAAATAGCTAATTATCGCTAATAGCGCTGTCAGTAACCCGAAGCGCATGCCAGCCCGCACAAAATATTGCCAACAGTCCTGAGGTGACTGTCCCAAGCGGTTGCTGCGACGCCAATTCTGGTTAGCCAGCCAGTAATGAATTGCTAGCCCCAACAATATCAGGACTGCAATGACCATAAATTCCCCAGCAAAGGACCACCGATGGTGTTGATGGGCTTTCACGAAAGCAGGACTGGTCACTTTAGCATGATATTGCTTGGCAATTTTACTAATGACGCGGTTGCTACTATCAATCAAAACGCGATAATTTGCAATCGTCGTTTTGCCGGTAGGCTGATCAAATCCAGTCGATAGAAAATATTGATTGGCACTGACGGCTTTTAAAGGCTTCAATTGGCCAATGACCGCATAATAGGTCCGTCCGACAATTAAATACTTATTTCCTTGTACTTCTTTCGTATTTAAGCGGGACCCATATTCAACGACGGCAAAGCTAACCATTCCTTGAAAATCATCACTGGTAAAATAATGCCCCACATAAGTAGGCATACTGGTCACACTCTGATTCGACCAGACGAGTACTTGTCCCCGTTCGTATTGGTTTTCAAGATGGACCTGAATGGCCGTTCGATATGGCTTTAGCGTCCGTAGAAAGCTGCTAACCGATTTACGGCTTGACAGCTCCAAGTAACGCGAGTTATTGCTCAAGCCATGTGCCTCGAGCAAATCATCTGCTAATAGTGATTGAATATTTGAGAGCATAATACCTTGAATAAGCAAGGAAACTAACAGCACTATTAATAATAGATATTTTTGGTATTTGGACTTAATCATCTTTTAACCTGTAATATTTCTTCGTCAATAAAGTCATAACTTATAAATTCCGTATTAATATCCCACAACGCACTAAAATCGACTAACTCAGCTTGCTGCCAAAACATGGTGGTATTGGTCACGCCACTACGATCACCTACAAAGAGCAATTGCGCATGATCAGTGTCACGCCGAACGGCCTTAATTAAATCTATATCCGCATGTCCAAAATTGGGTGACCAAGAACAAAAGACGAGGTCAGCCATCGGATAGCTTTTTACGGCTGCTAATGCCGATAAATCTTGCACCGGAAAGAATGGCTGGCTTCCCGTCTTCGACGTCTTAGCCCACTCTAATGAATCTGTGGCAATGGTCTTCAGTCCTATAGCATCAAACGCCTTGGACCAATACGCATTTCCAGCCATCACTTCTAAGACGTTAGTTGCGTTAAAATGTTGTTTGATTGCCTGGGCAGCTGCGAGATTGGGCAGAGACCAAATCCCATATTGGATTGATAGATATTGTCTGAGACTATTCAATAGCTGCTGTGCTACTTTTAATTTTGCCTGTTGCACCGGCGTTAACCGTTGCGCTGGTTGAATGCCACCCAGCGGCCTAGGTGCCCTATTTAGCACAATTTTTTGGTCAACCGCCTGCATAACACGGCGCACATCCAGCACCTGAACATGTAACGCTGGCAACTGCAATGCCTGGTCTAATTGGGTTAATTTTCTCATAAAATCTGTCATTTGTATTACACCTTAAGAATGATTTTACCATGCAAAAGCCACTTAATCAGTTATAATTGAGATTGTAAGATAAAGGAGTGAAGTCATGACAAAGAAAAAAATAGCACAGACTGAGGAGCCAGAGAGCTTTGGCAAATCAGTTTTACAAGTTCTGGGAATGACAGCCATTATATTGGTAATTTGGTATTTTGTCTTTTCGCTAGTACTTTCAAATGATCGTGTGTTTGGTCCTTCGATGCAACCTACCTTTGAAAAAGATGATCGCTTAATCTCGATTCGGCAGTTTACCCCTGCACGCAATGATATCGTCGTCTTAAAAGCACCAGATGCCCCTAATGCGTTATACATTAAACGAATTGTAGGGTTGCCAGGTGACCGGATTGTCGCTAAGAATGACCGGATGTACATCAATGGTAAGCTTTACCCTGAGCCATATCTTAACAATCATTTCAAACAGGCTGATCGTGCCACTGGTAAAAATTATACCTTCAATTTTAAGGTGACAGTTCCTAAAGGTTATTATTGGGTAATGGGCGACCATCGTGATATCTCTAACGATTCACGCTACTTTGGTCCAGTTAAGCGGAGTAGCTTGCTCAGTCAAGTGAAATTACGGTATTGGCCAATCACGCAAATTGCTTTCTTTTAACCCAATTGGAACATACCAGCAATAGAACTAAGGAGCTCAATTATGAATCAAACAGATCTGTCGGATGCAATTATTAATTTTGAGGTGAAGCAGCACCTCACAGATACTGATTTAGCTTTTGCCAGTCACCTTTCCGTCGAGAAAATTCATGCGATGAAGATTCAACGTGGTGACTTCACAGATGATGAAATCAATCAGCTCTATGACTACTTGTCAGCTAACAGCAAATAGCTAACTGAACGTTTATAGTAAAAAGCCTAGTATTCAAAAGAATACTAGGCTTTTTTAGTCTCATGCATACCATATCATGTTTCACACTGCTGTTTTTTGAGAGCTTACTTTAAATAACAGTGTTATTCCCTTGATATTAAAGGCTTTTGACCAAATAATCAGTGATTAAGCTAATAGTGCATAACTGCAATGATCATGCTAGTAAGCCTTTTCTTTACTGCTAACACTGTGTTCTTATATACGATCTAATAAAGTCATTATTCAAAAATGAGCCTAGCATTTGTTTCACTTAATGGGTGCTTCAGCCAACCGGCTCACAGTTCTAACCAAGACATCAACTGCTAAATACATAGATTCTAAGACAGTGTATTCATAGCGGCCATGCATATTTTCTTCCCCCGCAAAGAGGTTCGGACATGGTAACCCCATATAAGTTAATTGTGAGCCATCTGTTCCCCCACGAACCGGATCCTCATTAATTTCAAGACCAAGGTCACGATAAGCAGCTCTGGCTAAGTCCACGATTTCTAGATGCTGCTTAAGTTCGTCAGCCATATTATAGTATTGGTCATATATTTTTAAGCTAATCCGCGGTGTTCCTAAAGCAGCATTCAGCTGGTCGACAATATCTCGCACCAACTGCTTACGTGCTTCCAGGCCATCCCGTTCAAAGTCACGAATAATATATTCTAATTCCGCATGATCAACAATCCCAGATAAGTGTAGTAAATGGAAAAAGCCCTCCCTACCGGAAGTTTGCTCTGGCACTTCTTGAGCCGGTAAGCTATTTTGGAAATCACGCGCAATCTTGAGCGCACTAACCATCTGTCCCTTGGCAACTGCCGGATGAACATCGACGCCTTGAATGCTGAGCTCAAACTGAGCTGCTGAGAAAGTACCCCAATCTAGCTTTCCAGGCTTTTCACCATCAACCGTAAAGGCAAAAGCAGCACCAAAATCGGGCACATCAAAATGGCTTGCACCGGTGCCAATTTCTTCATCAGGCGTGAAGGCTAAGCGGATCCTGCCATGTTTAATCTCATGGTGAGCCAAGAGATATTCTGCTAGCGTTACCAGTTCACTCACTCCGCACTTGTCGTCGCCACCAAGCAGTGTATCGCCAGAAGCACTAATAATTGTTTGCCCCTGGTAGTCACGTAGATGGGGAAAGACGGCTGGATCAAGGTAAAAATCGCTGTCCCCTAATTGGATTTTAGACTGACCATCATAGTTCTTGGTAATTTGTGGCCGAATATTTTCGGAATTGAAATCAGCCGTATCACAGTGAGCTAAGAAGCCAATGACGGGAACGGTAGTGGTCGTCGTCGCTGGAATTTCAGCAATGACCGCACCAGCTTTTTCATTGTAGTGCACGTCACTTAGACCTAAGTCGACCAAGTCTTGCATCACTACTTTTTGAAAGTCCACTTCTCGCTCAGTGGATGGGAAACGTGTCGCATGCTCATCTGAGCGTGAATTGATTTTAATGTATTTTAAAAATCGCGGTAATAAAGTTGGGTATTCCATATAAACTCCTTGTTAAAACAAATCTTGAAAAGGATTAGTTGAGACGTTGGAACAATAACAAGTGATGGGCCAATGTTCCTGCTCACGCCAAGTTTCTAATAACTTGAACACCTGATATTTGAACAGCTTCTCAGTATAATGGCCGGGATCAACCACTGTCAGCCCCTGTGAGATAATATCATGACCAACATGATAGTAGATGTCACCAGTAATAAAGGCGTCTAAGTGAGCTTTCACGGCCTCCTGCCAGTATTTGCCACCATCACCACAGATAAACCCAATCCGGCGAACGCGCTGGTCATTATCGGCGGTAATCAACCGAGCCATCTTAATATGCATCTGCTGCTTAACATAATAAGCAAACTCCAGTGCGCTCATGGTTTCAGGTAACTCCCCTTGCCTACCAATCGCAATCCCATCTGTATCACGCACAAATGGGGTCACATGCTTTAAGCCCAATTCCTCAGCTTGCCAATCACTAGAACCGCCTGTTGCCTTGTCACAATTCGTATGAATGGCATAGACCGTAATATGATGGGCAATAATTTGACCATACATGGCGTTCTGAGGATTCGCAAAATCTAAATTACTGGCAGGGCGAAACATGACTGGGTGGTGGCTGATAATTAAATCAACCCCGAGCTTAATGGCTTCATCCACCACGTTAGGTCGCACATCTAAAGTGGTCATCACCTTCGTGACGGGGGCCATTAACGAGCCGATTTGCAGCCCAACTGGGTCACCTTCACTTGCTAAAGTTTCTGGAAACCGCTGACGTAATTGGGTGACAACGTCGTTAACTGTGATCATCGCTTAAAACCTCCTTAATTAACTTTTGTTCTGCTACGACCTGCTTGATTAAATGCGTATCGGGTTGTTTAGCACGCTGCAAATTGGTCAGTAATTTCGCTAAATAAGCCGCCCGATCTACCCATTTTTTCTGAAAAACGCTGCCGCGCCGCTTTAAAATGTCGGGGCCAAACAACAACTCCGACTCAGTTAAGGCAAATCTCGTTGTTCCGAGTTTAGCTTTAATCAATTCATAACTGTGCCCTGCCTCAGTCAAGAGCCTTTCAGCCACAATTTGATAGTGATGGTCCATTAACCAGTGGCGCACAATTGGTTCACCCACATTGGGCGCCAAGACCAGCGTGGGTAATAATAGGCCGCTTTCTGCGCCGGCTTGTAAAATTTCAGTAATCAGACGGCCACCCATGCCCGCAATGACTGCCGTATTAACGCGATCAGTTGGTAAAATAGTCGCTAGCCCTGAAACTAATCGCGTCTTAATTTGGTTCTCCAGACCGGCCGCTTGAATATCAGCTTGGGCATTGGCGAGCGGTCCTTTGCCAACATCGCTCGCAATGACAAAATCAACTCGCTGCTGTTTAACTAGCGCAATTGGTAAATAGGCATGATCCGTCCCAATATCGGCCACTCGGGCCCCGGGATCCACCAGCTCTACTAGTGCTTGTAATCTTAAATTCATAACATCCTCGCTTTATCTATGCTGGTAGTTACTCATATGCTATACTCAACATCATAATCCTCTGATTGAAAGCAGGCAGCAAAAAATGGACCGACATCAAAAAGTGACTTTAACCAATATGTGTATGTTACAGGTTGGCGACCAAGTCTTAACTTTAAACCGTACCGACCCAGTTTGGCCGGGTTTGACCTTCCCAGGTGGACATGTTGATCTGGGTGAATCAATCCATGATTCTGTGGTCCAGGAAACGCAAGAAGAAACTGGCTTGACAATCAGTGATCCGCAATTGGTAGGTATTAAAGAGTTTAATGATGATGAAGATTGTCGTTATCTGGTCTTCTTTTATGTTGCCCACCACTATACTGGAAAATTGCAGGCATCTGCTGAAGGTAAACTAGCCTGGCAACCTTTAGCAATCCTTGACCAGCAAGTACTTGCTTCCGATTTCGAACATGATTTGCCAATTTTTACCAATCCGCAGCTTAGTGAACATTTTTGGTGGCATGGTCACAATCAAACAGTTTAAGTCCTTGAAAAAAATAACCTTTACAGCCAGTGCTGTAGAGGTTATTTTAATTAATCTAAAAAGTCACGCAATTGATTAGAACGACTTGGATGACGCAACTTTCGTAAAGCCTTAGCCTCAATTTGGCGAATCCGTTCGCGAGTAACCCCGAATACCCGACCCACTTCTTCTAAGGTACGGGTACGACCATCATCAAGTCCAAACCGCAACCGCAACACATTCTCTTCACGATCAGTTAGCGTGTCAAGAACTTCCTCTAATTGTTCTTTCAGCATTTCATAGGATGCATGTTGCTCAGGACTGGTGGCTTCCTTATCTTCAATGAAGTCACCTAGGTGCGAGTCGTCCTCTTCACCAATTGGTGTTTCGAGCGAAACTGGTTCTTGGGCAATTTTTAAAATATCACGCACCTTGTTCGTCGGCATATCCATTTCGGCCCCAATTTCTTCAGGAGTTGGTTCACGACCTAAGTCCTGTAGTAATTGACGCTGAATCCGGATTAATTTATTGATGGTTTCAACCATATGGACGGGAATCCGAATTGTCCGAGCTTGATCGGCAATCGCACGGGTAATCGCTTGCCGAATCCACCAAGTAGCATAAGTTGAGAACTTAAAGCCTAAGCGATAATCAAACTTATCAACGGCTTTCATCAAGCCCATGTTACCTTCTTGAATGAGGTCTAGGAATGACATCCCTCGGCCCACATAACGTTTAGCAATCGACACGACGAGTCGCAAATTGGCTTCGGCTAATTCTTGTTTAGCTTCTTCTTCCCCAACTTCAATTCGCTTAGCGAGTACAATTTCTTGTTCCGCATTAAGCAGCGGCACACGACCAATCTCTTTCAAGTACATCCGCACAGGATCACTCATCCGGACACTGGATGGCGCAGCCATGTCGCGTAGTTCCGCTTTTTCAACGTCTTTTTGTTTCTTTAAGGCTAACTTCGAAGGCTCGCCCTTTTTGTCAACGATACTAATACCGCTATCTTCAAATTCTTGGACAAGTTGATCAACCGCTTTACCTTCAAGTTGATACGGCTTAACCAGGCGTTCTGTAAAGTCAGTCTCTTCAATTGACTTCGTCTTAACCGACTCCTTGACAATCTTCTTGACCATCTTGTCCAAAGACAATTCCGGCATTTTTGCAGTCTTTGTAGTTTTTACAGTCTTTTTCTCTGCCACTAGAAAGCCCCCTTATCCTTGGAGTCGTTTTAACTCCAAGATTCTATTTGTAATCTTAACCATCGCTTCCACGTCCTGTTGACTTTTAGCTTCAGCCAGTGCTTGCAATTGTTGCTCAATCTCATGGGACACTTTTCTGATTGCTAGGGCGTGAATTTGTTCGTCAAGCTCTTTCTCTGAGAAGTCGGCTAGCATACCAGCCATCTCAACATTTACTATTATACCTTGAAGTTCACTGGGAATAAAATCAATGAACCCGTTAGTCGTCGGATTTTCATGCTTTTCACTATAATTAAGCCACAATTCCTCAATTCTAGCATATTCAGCCGATGGAAACAAAAAATTCTGTTTCATCAAATAATCACGGGCTTGATCAGAATGCATAAATAAGTAAAGTAACCGATCTTGAACGGGATCTGTCTTAACGGTGGCTTGCCCTTCAAGTGGTATTTCTGCTGGCACACTTGGTTGGGTTGCGGTGTGCTGCTGACTCCGCTTCGTTTTGCGTCTTTGGTGCAATAAACTGGCCTTGAGTGACTCACGGCTAACGCCTAACTGTTGTGCCAATTTATCGACGTATAAATCTTGCTCAACTGGATTAGTCAGTTGGGCAACACCCGCTAATGCTTCATCGACGTACATCAGCTTTTCACGATCATTATCTAGATTGTACTTCTGTTTAAGTTGACGCAGGAAAAAGTCAGTTGGGGTCAAGGCACCCTGAATTTGTAAGAGATACTTTTGTGGACCATACTTTTGAACAAATTCATCAGGATCAAGCTTCTCTGGTAGGACCACAATCCCAATATTAAAGCCGCCCGCTTGATTAAACATTTTAACCGCTCGCTCTTCAGCGTGAACGCCAGGATCGTCGCCATCATAATTAATGATAATGTTAGGCGTCACGCGGCGTAAGAGATACACTTGGTTATCAGTTAAACTAGTCCCCATTGAAGCAATCCCAGCCTTAACACCAGCTTTATACCCGGCAATCACATCCATGTAGCCTTCGTAGAGGACCAAATGATTTTCAGTCTTCGCTGCTTGGCGTGCTTCTGAAAAGTGGAATAGAACCTTAGACTTGCTGAAAATCTCGGTTTCGGGACTATTCATGTATTTTGCTTCAGTCTTATCGGTGCTCAACCGGCGACCCGAAAAGCCGATAACTTGCCCACTTTCATTAGCTAAGGGAAACATTAGCCGATCACGAAACCGATCAAATAGTTTGCCAGATTGGCTCTCAACAAACAGGCCACTCTTAGCTAACAATTCTTCCGAAAAGTTTTGCCCCGTTAAGTAGCTTAACAAAATCTGCTCGCCCTTAGGCGCATAGCCAATTTGAAAATGATCAATAATCTCTTCCGATAATGCGCGAGATTTGGCATAAGCTAAGCCACGTTGCCCCACTTTCGTCGTGAGTAATACCCGGTGGTAAAAGTCGGCCGCAGCTTGTTGTACCTGCATTAGCGGATTTAGAACCCGTGTCGTTTCACCATAGCCAGCCGGCATGGGAATATGGGCAAAATCCGCCACCCGACTGACACTCTCAGGAAAAGTGAGTTTTTCTTGTTCCATTAGGAACTTAAAAACATTACCACCTTTACCACAACCAAAACATTTGAAGAACTGTTTCTCTTCATTAACCGTAAAAGATGGGGTCTTCTCTTGATGAAAAGGGCAAAGACCTAAGTAGTCTTTGCCTTTCTTCTCAAGTGCCACATACTGGCTGATAATATCCACGATATTAACATTGCGTCGAACTTCGTTAATGAATTCTTCAGGAATTCGTCCAGCCAAAGCAATCACCTATTTTCATTTAATGACTAATTCACTTAGGTTACCAAGTTGTGCGGCTAAATCGCTAATTTGTTGTAATTGTCGTAAGCGATTTGTTTGGACCGCGGGGTCATCTGCCAAAATCATATTTTCATTGAAGTAAGCATCAATGACAGGTTGCAAAGCGACAAATCCGTCATATAAAGCTGGCAGTGACGTGCTAGTAGCTAGCTTAGCTACATCGGCGGCTAATACTGGTTCTGTCTCGCCACTAAACAAATTAGCTGCGACTGGGCCATTAGCGTCAAACTTGGCCTTTTGTAAAATATTATTAATCCGCGTTAAGCTTTCTACCACAGGTCTAAAGGCTGCGTCATCGTGATGCGCTGAAAGCACATCAGCTGCAACTAAAATCTGACGTAGATCTTGTTGACTAGAAGCTAAAACAGCACTAATGATGTCATATCTAACCTTATTCTTTTGCATATATTGCTTGATACGATCACGAATGAAGTCTTCAATTGCTTGGTCAGCTGCTTCGGTTTTTGGTAATTTAGCAGGCGTTTGACCGTCAACTGTCGCAATCAACTCCGGTAAGACTTCGTTAACTGGCAATGACCATTTTTGATTTAATAAAATTCGGACAATCCCATAAGAATAGCGACGCAGTGCATACGGATCATTCGAAGAGCTAGGAATCATGCCGGCACCAAAGAATGTAATAATGGTATCTAATTTATCAGCAACTGAAAGTAACGCACCAACGACAGTCTCTGGCAAATCACCTTCTGCGGTATTTGGCAGATAGTGTTCACGAATAGCGACACTGACTGCTTCATTTTCACCGGCCAATCGTGCATAATGCATGCCCATCACGCCTTGAAGTTCCGCAAACTCACCAACCATTTGCGTCACTAAGTCGAACTTATAGAGTTCACTTGCGCGATCAAAGTCTTGCAAGACAGTACTGGATAACTGCCAGCGTTTAGCTAAGCAATGTCCAATTGTCCGTACTCGGCACATCTTTTCTGCCATTGAGCCAATCTTATCATGGAAAGAAACGTTTTTCAGACGATCCACAAAATGACTCAGCGGATACTTCCGATCCTCATCATAGAAAAATTGCGCATCATCTAACCGCGCTACCAAAACTTTTTCATTACCGCTAACGACATTGCTAAGGTAGGTCGTATTGCCATTGCGGACTGCAATAAAGTGGTTTAACAGCTTACCAACTTGATCATAAACCTCAAAGTAGCGCTGATTATCCTTCATTGAAGTGATGAGCACTTCTTTGGGAATACCCAGGTACTTTTCATCAAATGAGCCTGCAAAAACAGTTGGATATTCAACGAGATTGGTAACTTCTTCTAGTAAGCTTTGATCCAATTTAATGGTCCAGTGATGTTTAGCTACCAGGGCTTCAATCTGCTGCGTAATCAGATTTTTACGCTCACTTGCGTTTACCAAGACAAACTGATTCTTCAGTGCATCTTCATAATCGTCGGCCTTTGCCAGTACTACGGAATCACCTAAGAAGCGATGACCTTCAGTTTTACGACCAGCAACGACATCAAGAATCTTAACGGGTGCCACTTGATTACCATAAAGTGACACCAGCCAGTGAATCGGTCGCACAAATTCAAATTCATGGCTGTCCCAACGCATTTTAGTTGGGAAAGTCATTGCCTTCACAATTTCGCTCATTCCTAATAAGATATCACTGGTTTGACGTCCTACTTGATGAACATGGACATAGGCATATTTTATCCCCTTAAGGGTATCAAAATAAATGTCATCAGTCGTCATCCCTTGACCACGGGCAAATCCCTGGGCGGCCTTGGTCCAATTACCAGCATCATCTTTAGCGATACTTTCGGCGGGACCCTTTTTCACTTCATCAATATCAGCTTGCTTGTCGGCCAAAGCTTCAACTAAAAGCGCTAACCGCCGCGGAGTTGAAAAGGTCTTGATGCTCTTAAAGCTAAGCACGTTCGCTTTTAGGAACTTGCTAGTTCGGTCAGCTAATTGTTGTACACTCTTAGTGACCACATGAGCTGGCATCTCTTCAGTACCAATTTCAAACAAATAATTTTTAGTCATGTTCTAGGCCTGCCTTCTTTTCTTCCGCACTCTTAAGTAACGGGAAGCCACGCTTTTCACGTTCTTCCACAAATGCTACTGCGACTTCATGCGCCATCGTTCTGATACGTGCCAAGTAGCCAGCACGTTCTGTGACCGAAACTGCCCCACGAGCATCTAGTAAATTAAAGGTGTGGGAACACTTCAAAATATAGTCATATGCGGGATGGACAAGATGTTGACTTAATAACCGCTTAGCCGTTTTCTCATAAATATCAAAGAAAGATAAGAGCTGGTCTTGATCTGACATTTCAAAAGCATACTTCGAATGTTCATACTCAGGCTGCTTAAAGATGTCCCGATACAAGACCCCATTGCCCCATTCCAAGTCAAAGACTGAATTGACATCTTGAATATATGACGCAAGTCGTTCAACCCCATAAGTGATTTCTGACATCGTCGGTTTCACGGCCAGTTCACCAACTGTTTGGAAGTAGGTAAACTGACTAACTTCCATGCCATCAAGCCAAACTTCCCAACCAACACCGGCACACCCCATTGAGGGGTTCTCCCAGTTGTCTTCTACGAACCGAATATCATGTTCCAGCGGATTAATTCCTAAAACCTCTAAGGAATCTAAATAATATTGTTGAATATCCTTAGGTGCTGGCTTAATCACGACTTGAAATTGGTGGTGTTGGAACAAGCGGTTGGGATTATCACCATAACGACCATCAGCTGGACGTCTTGAGGGCTCAACATAGCAAGCAGCCCAAGGTTCAGGACCGACGGCGCGTAAAAAGGTATAAGGACTCATTGTTCCCGCACCCTTTTCGACATCATATGACGGCATAACCATGCAACCTTTAGAAGACCAAAACTGCTCTAGTTTGAAGATCATGCTCTGAATATTTAATTTTTTGGCGACCATTATTTCTTCCTCCTGCACGAGCCAATAAAAAAAGCCTATGCAAATAACTGCATAGGGACGAATAATCGCGGTTCCACCCTAATTCAGGAAGTATACTTCCTGCACTTCATTAAAGCCATAACTAGGGGAGCCTTTTTCTAGATGTCCTCGCACTAACTGACACTCGCTGAACTAGTACTTTTTAATTCCCCATACTCATTAATCATTCATCATTTTAGCACATCAGTGACGAGATATGAACCTCGACTCGCTAATCAACCTTGTAAAAGTCGTAGTTCATCAAGAAATTTTTTAGTTTTCAAATTCAAATCAACGGTTGCCAAATAAATGCGATCAATGGCGTGACGGGTCGTCTGTTTTAACTCCGGGCTAATGGCAACCTTACCTAAACGACTAGTGGGAATCAGCCCCATTGTCCTGAGCACTGCCGTTGCTTGCGGCGGTAAATGCATTCTACCCGGATCACTTGACTGATGCTTAGGACATAAAATCCCGCCATACTTAATCGAGTAATCAAAGGGACCTTGGCGTTGCTGACAAAGGACACAGTGTGACAATTGCGGTGCCACACCATAAGCTGCCAGTAACTTTAGTTGCATAATCTGGGTAATAATTTCAGGATCGGTACCACGATCGAGTTGGGTCAAAGCCCAAATGGTCAAATCATAGTAATTAGCTAACTGCTGGTACTCTAAAAACGCATGATCAACTAAGTCTAAAATATAAGACGCATAAGCATTGGCTTGAATATCATGGTACAAATGATCCATCACAGCGACCTGCTTATATGTTCGCAAGTTAGCAAGGCCATGACCGTTCGTAGCCAAAACGAAGCATCCTCGCGAAAAATTGGTGGCAGCACCAGCTAATTTTGACTTAGGACGCAAGGCACCTTTGACAATCAGCGAGACAATGCCAAGCTCTTGCGTCAGCATTTTAGCTAATAAGTCTGCTTCTTGATAGTGCCGACTACGAAAAATAATGCCGTGAACCTCTTTCAGTTCACGGGACATTATGACAATTCCTTTTGATCGTAACCAATTCGCTTTAAGAAAATTGGATCAGATCGCCAATTTCGTTGTACCTTAACCCACAACTTAAGATTGATTTTCTCACTTAGTAAAGCTTCAATTTGCTTACGTGCATTGATACCAATCTGCTTCAGCATACTGGCACCTTTGCCTAAGACAATCCCCTTTTGGCCGGATTTTTCGACATAAATTGTGGCCGAAACTTGTAACTTTCCCTGTACCCGTTGATTCATCTGGTCAACCGCAACTGCAGTCGCATGAGGAACTTCTTGATCCGTTAAGCGCAAGATTTGTTCCCGAATCAATTCAGCCACCACAAAATATTCTGGTCGATCCGTCACTTCATCACTGCCATAATACTGTGGTCCTTGAGGTAGTAATGACTTAATCGCCGTTAATAAATCACTGATACCAATGCCCTTAGTTGCTGAAATGGGTAAAATTTCTTGTAGCTTAGCTTGCTGGCGATAATCATCAATCAATGGCAATAAATCATCCGGCTTCACCTGATCAACTTTATTAATGACCAAAAATACTGGCTTGTTAGCTGCCGCAATCTGTTCATAAATGTATCGATTACCATGTCGCAATTCATCAGGCTCAACCATAAAGAGGATCAAATCAACATCCTTCAAACTGGCTAGACTAGCATGGTCCATGTAATCGTCAAGTTTTGAACGGGGCTTAAAAATGCCTGGCGTATCAACAAAAACAATCTGACTATCTTCAGCAGTGTAGATACCACTAATTTGATTGCGAGTCGTTTGCGGTTTATAAGAAGTAATCGCAATTTTCTGTCCCACTAAGGTATTCATTAAGGTTGATTTTCCAACATTGGGGCGACCAATTAAAGCAACAAACCCAGATTTATAATTAGTTGTCATTATTTTCCTCGTCCTTCATCTAATTGTTCTGGATATAGTGGTAATCCGTAAGCTTCTAAAACTTTTCCCTGGATACCAAACATTTTTTTCGCATCATCCGGCTCAATATGATCATAGCCATTCAAATGCAAAAAGCCATGAACAATGGTATAGCCAAATTCGCGCTCAAAGCCAGTGCCATATTCAACACTGTGACGTTTAATCACTTCAGGACACATGACTAAGTCGCCTAAATCTTCTTGGAAGTCAGCCTCCTCGATAAAAGCATCTAAATAGTCATCATCACCATCTTCAATGGCAAACGAAATGACATCAGTCGGGCGATCTTTAGACCGGTATTTCAGATTAATAGCCTGACTCTTGTCAGCAGGGACAAAACTAATGCTCAGGGTCTGCGGATTGGTCTTTCCAATTGCTTGTTTGGCTAGTAATAATAACTTTAAAATCCAGTCTTGCCAATCTGACTTAGACGCGGTTAAAAAGCCAACCTCATCTTGATAACTCACTTCAATTTGATCCATTAGTTAACTATTTTCCTCTTTTTTCATAGGCATTAATAATCTTTGCCACAACGGGGTGTCTGACGACATCACTGCTTGAGAAGTTAATAAACTTCACTTGTTCAATTTCTTTTAAAATAACTTGAGCGTCACTTAACCCGCTACGCTGCTTTCCGGGTAGGTCAATCTGAGTAATATCCCCATTAATGACCATCTTAGAATTAAAGCCAAGTCGCGTTAGAAACATCTTCATCTGTGCATCGGTCGTATTTTGCGCTTCATCTAAAATAACGAAGGCTTCATCTAAGGTCCGACCACGCATGTAGGCCAATGGTGCAATTTCAATAATGCCCCGCTCCATCAATCGGTCCGTGGTATTAGTCCCCAAAATGGCATACAGCGAATCATAAATCGGCCGCAAATAAGGATCAACTTTTTCTTTCAAATCCCCTGGCAAAAAGCCAAGCGACTCGCCTGCTTCAACCGCTGGTCTGGTCAAAATAATCTTTGACACTTCACCCTTCTTAAAAGCAGCAATGGCACACACGACGGCTAGAAAAGTCTTACCTGTTCCCGCGGGACCAATCCCGAAGACAACATCCGTTTTCTTAATGGCTTCAACATACCGCTTCTGCCCCATATTCTTGACTCTAATCGGGCGGCCTTTAGCATCCCGAATTAAAATATCTCGATAGAGGTCTTGGAAGTATTCAATCGTATTCTTGTCAGCCATTTTCATGGCACTAACCACGTCTGGGGCAGTAATGTTAACACCACTGCGCACTGCCGCTGCTAATGCATTTAATACTTGTGATGCCTTCTCTACCGCTTGTGAATTGCGGCCCGAGATGGTAATTTCACTCCCAGTATCCACCAGCGTCAATTCATAACCAGCTGCCAGCAAATTAATATGTTCATCGTTCACACCGACTAATTGTTGCAACTGTTCTTGATCTTGGGGGACAAATGTTGTTGTAGCCAAATAAACCGCCACTCCTTCTTTTTCGTTAATTTAAATGCGATTGCACCAACTTAGCAACAATCTTCCCATCAGCTCGGCCCTTGACTTCTGGCATCAAGACCTTCATCACCTTGCCAAACTCAGACTTTTTGCTAGCTTTGGTTGCCGTAATCGCTTTTTTAACTAAGTCAGTTAATTCTGTTTCAGACAATTCTTGTGGCAAGTAAGCTGAGACTAAGGCCAGCTCTTGCTTGCTTTGAGCCACTAAATCTGGACGTTTACCATGTTCGAATTCGCTAATCGACTCTAAGCGTTGTTTCTTTTCGCGACTCAATACGGTTAACTCCTCATCGGGAGTTAATTCACGCCCTAAACGAATTTTCTCATTCATTAGGGCTGACTTAATCAGCCGAATTGTATTCAGCCGAACCTGATCATGGCTTTTCATGGCAGTTTTTAGGTCAGTCATGAGTTGTTGCATTAACATCTTAAATACTACTTCCTTTCAAATACCATTATCTTTCTCTAATTATAGCAAATGCGGGCAACAAAAAACACTCGTCTAAACTAGACGAGCGCTTTTTTATGACTAATAATGTCTACGCTTGCGCGCAGCTTCAGACTTTAGTTTCCTGCGAACACTTGGTTTCTCGTAGAATTCGCGCTTACGATATTCTTGTAAAGTACCACTTCTTGAAACGGAACGCTTGAAACGACGAAGAGCAT
>JAKDPD010000025.1 GCA_030455605.1 Lactobacillus sp. | reverse complement strand
ATACACTTTAGTGGCCACGTGGTCAATGAAAGCTTGGTCATGTTCAACGAAGATCATTGTGGCGTTAGATGCCGCGAGCATAGTTTCCAGCTGTTCTTGGTTAAAAACGTCTAGATAGTTCAGGGGTTCATCCCACAAGTAGCAGGCGGCCGGTGTTGCAAGTGATGCCGCTAACTGAATCCGTTTCTGCTGGCCTAGGCTCAAATTTGCAATCGGCTCATGGAATTGTTGCCGTTCGACCCCGAGTTTATGCAGATTATTGAGGAAATCATTTTGGTTGAGCTGGTGCTGTTCAATAAAATTGGGAATTGTGCCGGTATTATGCAGTTCCTTTTGGTGAATGACACTCGTTGCGAGCTGCTGGGGTGAATCAATCAGTCCCGTTACTTTGCCAGGAAAACGTTGCCGCAGCGCCAAGAGCAGCGATGATTTACCGATGCCATTTGGTCCCACTATGGCAATGCGCTCGCCGCGTTGCACGGTCAGCGTGACGGGGGCAAAAAGTGGTGTGGTGCCATAACTTAGTGTCACTTCTTGCAGGGTAAAGAGGGTGCGATGATAATCCGGCTGATAATTTAGCGTTAAAGGATCAACGGTTTCAATATTCTTGAGTAATTGGGACTTGGCGTCAATTTGGTTGTCCATGCGGGCTTGCACATTCTTGGCTTTCTTCATGACGCGGGCGGCGCGAGCACCAATAAAGCCGCGATTGAGAGAGCCAGTCCCTTTATTGTGCTGATCACCAAATTTATCCTTTTCACGACTGTATGACCAGTCGCGCTTTTCGCGGCTACTGAGTTTTAAGCGGGTAATTTCATGTTTTAAGGTCTCATTTTTGGCAAGTTCAAACTGGTCGCGTGCTCGTTTTTCGCGTTCGTAAACTGCAAAATTACCCTGATATTGGATGATTTGCTGGCGTTCAATCGCACAAACGTGGTCGCTGACCTGATTCAAAAAGTACCGATCATGGCTCGTGACGAAATAGCCTTGGCGCTTCTGGCGTAAATAAGTAGCGAGTAATTGCCGGCTTGCCAAATCTAAATGGTTCGTGGGCTCGTCTAGTAGCGGAAATGCCGTTTCATCGGCAAACGTACAGGCCAATAAAACTTTTGTTTGCTCGCCGCCGGATAAGGTGTCAAAAGGCTGTGTCAAGACGGCCTCTTTAATCTGCAGCAGGTCGAGTTCACGTTGCACCTGCCAGGGTTCAACCTTTTCCTGTTGGGTGATTAATTCGCTGACGGTTTGGTGTGGGTTAGTAACTGTTTGCGGAAAATAGCGGCAACTGCTGGCGACACTGATTTGGCCGTGATAGGGCAGTTGCCCGTTTAAGAGCTGGAGAAAAGTCGTTTTACCAGCGCCATTACGTCCCACAAGTGCCAGCTTCCAACTGGTATCGAGTTGGAGGCTAAGCTGCTTAAATAGTGGTTGGCTTTGCGTTTCATAGCTAAAAGTGAGTTGGTGCAGGTTGATGGTTGTCATTCGGAAAACTCCTTTGGTGTTCAAGAACAATCAAAAAGACCGACTCTCAGAGTCAGTCTCGTTAAATTCATGAAATCAAAAGAAGCGTCCACCAAGTCCGTTAGTTGTTTTCATTGAAACTAAACCGCTCTGAGGTCACAAAAATAGCCTCTCTGTCGTTCAGAAAAATAAGTTGTGACCTGAAATAGCGATTTAGAATTTCAATGTAAGCTTCCGTCCTTCTGCCAGTTAGAATAGCATGCTGGTAGGAAAGCGTCAATTATTTAAATCATGCTGCTGGGTATTTTTACCAAGTATCACAGGTAAAAAGCTGATAATTAATGTTTTTATTGCTACAATAACTGTGAAGTGTCATTTTTTATTGGAGCTAACAATTTCATGATGAGTCAACTTTTAGTGGTGGTATCCGCAGCCATTTTGCTGCTGCTTATTTATAATGTGAAGTATTCACAGTCTTTTAATTTCTACGATCATCGGTTGCACCAGCGACTCATTCGCGACCGCAGTGGCTTTAGCTGGAAGGTGGTTGCTTTTCTCTATGATCCTAAGCTCGTCGTCGTTTGGACGGTATTACTGGCCAGTTACTATCTACAAAATAATTATTTTGATACGGCCTTTTGGATTTTGGGAACCATTGGTTTGGCCGATGGAATTGGGGTTATTTTAAAACGAACCGTTAAGCGTAAACGTCCCTTTGCTCATTTGACGGTCGACGAGGGGTATAGTTTTCCCAGTGGTCATGTCCTAAGTGCAACGACGCTAATGCTAATTTTATTAAGGCTCTTTAGCGTTAAGTTTGGCTTATATTACTCACTCGCCATGGTTATTTTATGGATTATGGTCATTATTTCGCGCCTGAGTCTCAAAGCACATTATCCTTCAGATGTTTTGGGGGCTACCAGTTTGGCGGTCTTTTGTTTCTTCCTAGTTAATCAGTTGATTGGTCCAATGTTTTAGTCCAAGTTAAAAGCCTTCCGGTCGGAAGGCTTTTTTTGTTTGCAAGGGGAGTGCAGCCTAAGAAATGATATATTCATAATAAAAATTATGTTAAGTTACAAAAGCAGGTAAACAAAAAAGCGCTGCTAAGCGCTCTTGCTTGAGGCAGTTTACTTGCCCATTTTCTTAATGCTTTCAACCGCACCTTTGGCTGCTTCTTTGGCATCTTCAAATTTGTCTTTAGCTTTGCCAATCAAGTCTTGGGTCTTACCTTCAGATTCTAATTTTTTATCTTTCGTCACTTTACCGGTAACTTCTTTGGCTTTACCAGCAACTTTGTCCTTAACGTTTTCGAATTTCTTTTCTGATTGTGTCATATTGGTTCCTCCTTTTTCTATACAATTATTCTAACATGATAGCATTGAATACTGAAAGCATTTTGCTCACGCCGGTTTCTCAGCGCTATATCCTAACTAGCACTGGGCGATTGGACTTCGCCGCTGTATACTGAGAGTAATGTTTTATTGAAGGTGAATAGAAAGTGGAGGTAGAAAATGGCGGTAGTTGAGACTCCGTATTTAGCATTGCTAACCAAGATTATGCAGACTGGACATAACAAGTCCGATCGAACGGGAACGGGGACCCGAAGCTTATTTGGTGCACAAATGCGGTTTGATTTGACACAAGGATTTCCGATTTTGACAACGAAAAAGGTGCCATTTGGACTGATTAAAAGTGAGCTCTTATGGTTTTTGCACGGTGATACGAATATCCGTTTTTTACTTCAGCATCATAATCATATTTGGGATGAATGGGCCTTTAAGAATTGGGTCACTAGTGACGAATATCAAGGACCAGACATGACTGATTTTGGGTTGCGCAGTCAGCAGGACGCCATTTTTGCGCAGCAATATCATGATGAGTTAACCAAGTTCACGCAGCGAATTGTGGCAGATGCCAATTTTACCGCCAAATATGGTAATTTAGGACAAGTTTACGGTGCCCAATGGCGGCACTGGCAGAAGCGGAGTGGCGGTTTTATTGATCAAATTCAAAACGTGATTGAACAGATTAAGACGACTCCTGATTCACGCCGGCTCATTGTCACCGCTTGGAATCCAGAGGATGTGCCAACAAGTGCGCTGCCACCTTGTCATGTCTTATTCCAATTTTATGTGGTGGATGGCAAACTCAGCTTGCAACTCTACCAACGCTCAGGTGATATGTTTTTAGGGGTGCCTTTCAATATTGCCAGTTATGCCTTATTGCTGAGCCTAGTTGCCCGCGAAACCGGACTAGGCGTAGGCGAATTTGTGCATACGTTAGGTGATGCCCATATTTATCGCAATCACTTTGAGCAGGTAAAAGAACAGTTAACGCGGTCAACCTTTAACGCACCACAGCTCTGGTTAAACCCAGAAAAACACGCGCTGGCTGACTTTGAAGCGGTGGATATTAAACTAATTGGCTATCAGCATCATGACCCAATTAAGGCACCGGTCGCAGTCTAACCAATAACAGGGGGAAAATATGCTAACTTTTGTCTGGGCAGAAGATGAGGCCCATCAGATTGGTTACCAAGGTAAGCTTCCTTGGCATCTACCAGCAGACTTACGGCATTTTAAAAAGGTCACTTGGGGGCATCCGATGGTCATGGGACGACGCACTTTTGCGTCGCTACCGGGGTTATTGCCGGGTAGACCACATATTGTGCTGACACGTGATCTAACTTTTGAAACAGCACAGGCAAGTAGCCAATTAACGGTGGCGCATTCTTTGGTACAATTGCAGGAGCTGATTGCGAGTTACGGTGATAAAACGGTTTGCGTCATTGGTGGCGCTACGGTGTTTGAACAACTCAAAGGACAAGTTGATTGTTTAGAAAAGACTGAAGTTGCCGGTGTTTTTAAAGCCGATACCAGCATGCCAGAGCTGCCGTATGACCAATTTGAATTAATTCAATCAGAGCCACATCAGGCTGATGATAGCAATCATTATGACTATACCTTTAGGACTTTTATGCGGAAAAGGGGTTGACACTCTTAAAGCTAAATGATAGATTAATAGCATAATAATATGAGACATCTTGAGAAGATGAGTAGTCAAGTGGCGCTCTTAAAGAGAGTTGTTGGGCCGGTGAGAGACAACGAGCAAGCCTTGGTGAATATGGTCTTTGAATGATGGCTAGCCGTGATTCGTTAGCGGCTAGCGGAGTTGCATCCGTTATCCTTGCAGACTTTCAATTGGAAGTTATCGAGATTCATTGTGTGAGCAATGGATGAATAAAAGGTGGTAAAGCGAGCACTCGTCCTTTAATAGGACGGGTGCTTTTTCTATATTCTAGGAGGAATTGAAACATGGCAAATCGTAAAAATCGGGCGCTTAAAAAATGGGGAACAATCGGTATCGCAGTGGTAGCAGTCGCTGCCATTGGTTGGTTTAGCTTTGGCCCTAAAAAGCAGGCACCGCGTAAAACGGTCACCATTGGTATTGTGGGTGAGACCAAACAAGAACAGACCATTTGGCAAAGCGTTGCTAAAACGGCTAAGAAACGTTACGGTATCAAGTTAAAGACCAAGAACTTTACAGACTATAATCAACCTAATAAGGCGCTCAATTCAGGTGATATTGATTTGAATGCTTTTCAGCATTATGCCTTTTTAAAGGCTTGGAATCAGGCTAATCATGGTAATTTGATCGCAATTGGCAAAACTTACATTGCGCCAATTCGGCTTTATTCCAAGAAATATCATAGTTTAGCCGCTTTACCAAAAGGTGCTACGATTGCAATTCCAAATGACGCCTCAAACGAATCACGTGCTTTGTTTGTGCTCAAGAACGCTGGTTTAATTGGCTTGAAACCGGGCAAAAAGATTGTTTCTATTGCGGATATTACGACTAATAAGAAGAAATTGAAGTTGAAGGAAGTTTCAGCTGAACAGACTGGTCGACTGATTACCTCGGTTGATGCCGCAGTGGTCAATAACGACTACATTGGGCCAGTTGGTTTAGGCGATAAACAGACAATCTACATCGAACCGATTAATAAAGATTCAGAACAATGGATTAACATCATTGTGGCACGTCATCAAGATCAACATAAAGCCCTTTATCAAGATGTCGTCAAGGCTTACCAAACCGCTCAAACTAAGCGACTTTACCAGAAGTTTTATGGTAAGAAGCAGTTATCGGCTTGGGATGTTAAATTAAAGTAGTCACATTAAAAGACATGCGTTAGATGAAAGGAAGCAGGTATGAGCCTAATTGAACTCGCAAATGTGAGCGTTGATTTTGATCAAAAAGGAAAAACTGTACAAGCGGTGCATGATGTTTCGCTCATAGTTGAATCAGGCGATGTTTACGGCATTGTTGGTTATTCCGGTGCGGGTAAATCGACGCTGGTGCGGACAGTTAATTTACTGCAACGTCCGACTGCGGGTAGTGTCAAAGTTAATGGTCAACAGCTGATTAAAGATGGTGAGCAAGTAATTAGTCATGGTGCTTTGCAACTAGCTCGGCGCAAGATTGGCATGATTTTTCAAGGATTTAACCTGCTAAATGAAACTTCTGTCTTGGAAAATGTGGCCTTTGCGTTAAAGCATTCGAAGTTATCTGAGGATGAAATTGAAGCTAAAAGTCGCAAATTGTTAAGTCTAGTGGAGCTAGCGGATAAGGCTGACTTTTATCCCGCCCAATTATCTGGTGGGCAGCAGCAACGCGTGGCGATTGCGAGAGCACTCGCCAATGACCCGAATATCTTAATTTCAGATGAAGCCACGAGTGCGCTTGATCCGCAAACAACGCAACAAATCTTGCAATTATTGCAAAAATTGAATCGTGAATTGGGGCTCACAATTATTCTCATTACCCATGAAATGGCAGCAGTGAAGGCAATTGCGACCAAGATTGCGGTCATGGAGAATGGGCGGTTAATTGAGCACGGCCGGTTAACGGACGTTTATCTGCATCCGAAACAATCACTAACGAAACAATTTGTGGGTGGTTCATTAGCTGCTATGAAGGTATTAAATCAGCTTCACTTGGCTAAACTAGCACCAGATGAGGCGATTTGCCAACTGGTTTATAACATGAGCAATGTGACTCATTCCATCATTATTGATCTTTACCGCGAAGTTGGTGTGGTGGCCTCAATGCTATATGGCAATGTGGAATTACTGGGCGATCAGCCGGTGGGGACATTAATGGTGCTCCTCAAAGGTGATGCGACTAAGCAAAGAGCGGCATTAGCTTTTCTAGCCGCCCATCAAGTCACCGCAACGGTTATCCCTGAAAGTGAGGTTAATCATGCTTAGTTTTCTAAATCATTATTTACCTAATGTGATACAGCTTGGTTGGACCGGGGATACCGGTTGGGGGACGAGCATCGTCCAGACCTTATACATGACTTTTTGGTCAGCCTTATTTGGCGGTATTCTGGGCATTATCTTTGGTGTTTTACTCGTGGTCACGAAGCCTGGTGGCATTAACCCAAATCGCTATTGGTTCAATCTGATTGATAAAATCGTCTCAGTTCTGCGGGCCATCCCATTTATTATTTTACTGGCGTTTATCTCACCTTTAACGATGTTAATCTTACACACTCAAATCGGCTTGAATGCCATCTTAGTGCCGCTAACGTTAGGCATTTTTCCGTTCTATGCGCGCCAGGTCGAAGTTGCGCTAGAATCAGTCGACAAAGGCAAGATTGAAGCAGCCCAAAGTCTAGGCGCCACGACTTGGGACATGATTTTTAGCGTTTATTTACGTGAAGCACGTGCCGAGCTCGTTCGGATTTCAACAGTCACCATTATTTCTTTGATTGGTTTAACTGCTATGGCTGGTGCCATTGGTGCTGGTGGATTAGGTAATACTGCCATTTCCTATGGTTATAATCGCTACAACACGGATGTGACGGTGGTTGCGACCTTGCTAGTGATTATTCTGATTTTAATTGTACAAGTTATTGGCGATCATTTTGCCAATGGTTTAAATCATCAACATCGTTAGCGAGCTAACGAACCATGATACAAGTACAAAAACGGGGACTTTCGAAATTGGAAGTGCCTGTTTTTTATAGCTTGCTTTGAATTTGGTAGCGACCGCGTAAAAGCGGTTGTGCTACAATTAAATAGTTATTTGACTGAAGGAGGGGCTATTACGGATGACTGAACAGCAAGGAAATAAGTATCAAGGTGCTCGGTTATCACACCGGCATCACATGCGCATCCCTTGGAAGGAATTTTTTAAGAGTGATGCGAATACGTTAGCTAAGGAAGTTACCTTAGTTGAGAAGGGATCACTGGTTGGGCGGATTGGATTGATGCTACTGAGCTGTGGAACTGGGGCATGGCGGGTGCGCGATTCGATGGACAGCGTTGCGAGAACGCTAGGGATTACGTGTTCAGCCGATATTGGGCTGGTTTCAATTGAATATACCTGTTTTGATGTTAAAAATGCCTCTTATTCACAAGCCTTATCGTTACCGACGACAGGGGTCAATATGACTAAGCTAAATGCGCTGGAAGAATTTGTCCGGCAGTTTAAAGAAGGGCATGGGCACTGGACTTTAGGCCAAATTCACCGCCGTTTGGATGAAATTGATCAGATGAAATCTATTTATTCCCCACGGGTTGCTGGCTTAGCAGCCGGTCTGGCCTGTGCGGGCTTTATTTTCCTGCTGGGCGGGGGAATTCCTGAAGTTTTTTGTGCTTTCTTTGGTGCTGGAATCGGTAATTTTGTCCGAGCGCAACTGGGCAAGCATAAAATTACCTTGGTGGCTAAGATTGCCATTGCGGTTGCCGTGGCCTGCTTAGTCTATGATTTGGTCTTTGTCTTGGTACACCAACTTATTGGAGTGCGTCCGAGCCATCTTTACGGCTATATTGGTGCGATGCTCTTCGTAATTCCTGGCTTTCCGTTTATTACGGCTGGACTGGATATGGCCAAGCTTGATATGCGTTCAGGCCTAGAACGACTAGCATATGCCATCCTAGTCATTGTGATTGCGACCATGACCGGCTGGGCAGTAGCCATAATACTGCATTTAAGCCCAGGTGCAATTCCCAAGGTTAATTTGAGTTTACCATTATTAACGCTGTTCCGCCTATTGGCGAGTTTTTGCGGAGTCTTTGGCTTCTCATTGATGTTTAATTCGAGTGTGAAAATGGCCGCCATGGCAGCAGTGATTGGCGCAATTGCGAATACCGTACGGTTGAGTTTGGTCGAGCTGTTGTTATTGCCAGGGGGCTTAGCAGCCTTTATTGGCGCACTCATTGCGGGACTACTAGCCAGTTTCGTGCGCGACCGGGTCGGTTACCCCCGGATTGCGTTAACAGTGCCTGCAATCGTTATTATGGTACCAGGATTGTATATGTACCGTGCCGTCTTCAATTTAGGGATGACTAATCTAACCGTTGGCGCGTTATGGCTGACGCAGACATTATTGATTGTAACGGCCTTACCACTAGGATTATTAGCAGCCAGAATGGTGACAGATAAAAAATGGCGTAAAGTCGATTAACAATGAATTTAAAATAAAAAACAGTAGCACTGGCTACTGTTTTTTACTTACATCAATTATTCTAATAAATCACCGAATTTACCATGACAAACGGTTTTTATGGCGTCAGGTGCTAAATAAATGCTACGGCCTACAACGCCACTAGAGACAGCCACTTCAGGTTCAGTTTCCATACTGCTATCTAGATAAATCGGTAATTTATGACTATGATAAATCCCAATTGGGGTATTCGCACCGTGGACATAGCCAGTGGTTGCAGCTAGCTGTTTGAGTGGTAAGAGCTCACACTTTTTATTGCCAGACATTTTAGCTAATTTTTTCATCGATAAGTGTGCCGTAATGGGCACCACACCGACCACTGGTCCCGTTTTATTTCCATCACACACGAGGGTTTTGTAGACCAAGTGAGCTTGGTCGGCTAAAATAGAAGTGTCCATTTGAGCGACACCATGTGCTTCGTGGGTTGGAAATTCAGCTTGTCGGTAGCTAATTTTATGTTGATCTAAGATTTTTTCAACTAATGTTTTAGCGAGTTGTTGCGCTTTCTTCTTTTTTGACATATTATCACCGCATCCATGATAGCATTACCCACTGATTTACAAAAGGAGATTATGATTGAAATTATTAAAAGTTACGCTTGAAACCAGTCAAGAGGCCGAAGACGCCTTGACCGTCTATAGTCAGGACCAACTTGGTGCGTTAGGCGTTGAAGCCATTAGACGCAGCGACTTTGAACAAGCGAGTCACAGACAAGATTCAACGGTCGTGGATTGGCAGCAGCTGACTGACATTCCAGCTGACGTGCGCTTAGTGATTTATTTTGACCAAGAGGCGGATTATGACCAGTTGGCAGCGGGTTTAAAGCAAAAGCTGGTAGAATTAGCTGGCTATGGTTTGGCCACCGGCAGTGGCACTTTGACTAATCAGTATGTTCAAGATAAGGATTGGAATACTGTTTGGCAGCAGTATTACCATCCGATTGCATTTTCTCGGCATCTCGCCATTGTCCCAGAGTGGGAAGACTATCAGCCAGCCTTTGCGGATCAACAACTGCTGAAGATGGATCCAGGTCTGGCCTTTGGGACCGGCAATCATGAAACGACGCAACTTTCAATGATGGGCTTAGAGCAAAGTCTCGTGCGGCCTTGTCGGGTCGTTGATGTGGGGACTGGTTCTGGTATTTTAGCGATTGCTGCTGCCAAATTGGGAGCAGCCGAAGTGCTCGGTACAGACATCTCAAGTGAAGCGATGGATGCGGCTAAGACTAATCTGCAATTGAATGGGTTAACTAATGTGAAATTACAACAGACCAGTTTGCTGGCTGATGTTAGTGGTCAGTTTGACATTATCGTCGCTAATATTTTGGCCGAAATTTTACTGCAGCTGATTCCACAATTACAATCACATTTAGCACCTGATGGCCGAGTTATTTTCTCTGGGATTGATTACTTACAGCTCCCTAAAGTGGTGGCAAGCTTGGCAGATAACGGTTTCCAGGTAGATTTAAACCTGCGAGCTAAACGCTGGGTAGGACTGATTATCACCCGCAAAGCCAAGTGAAAGTGTTAAAATGAAATAATAAAAAGCTGAGCAAGCTGAAAGGAGGCAAGCGGATGTCAAAATATGTTGAAATGACGCATGATCAGGTGATTGCAGCGTGTCAAAAGTACATGGATGCTGATCAAGTTGCCTTTGTTGAAAAAGCTTATCAATATGCGGCTAAAGCCCATGCTGGTCAAAAGCGTGCTTCTGGGCAGCCTTACATTGTGCATCCGACTCAGGTAGCCGGAACGGTTGCAACCCTCGGGATAGATCCAGATACGGTCGCAGCTGGCTTTTTGCATGATACAGTTGAAGATACCCCGGTTACTAACGATGATATTAAAACGAACTTCGGAGCTGACGTTGCCTTCATTGTCGATGGGGTAACAAAACTCAATAAATATCAATATAAGTCCCATCAAGAATTTTTAGCTGAAAACCACCGTAAGATGTTGATTGCCATGGCTAAAGATCTTCGGGTCATTATGGTGAAGCTGGCTGACCGTTTGCATAACATGCATACCTTGCAGCATCTGCGCCCTGACAAACAGCGGCGAATTTCATCAGAGACCATTGACATTTATGCGCCGCTAGCTGATCGACTCGGGATTGGGACCGTCAAGTGGGAACTGGAAGATATGAGTTTCCATTATTTAAATCCGGAAGCTTATTATCGGATTGTTAATTTGATGGATGTCAAGCGTAGCGAACGTGAGCAATATATTTCGGAAACGATTACTTTTTTAAAGAAGACGCTAGACGCTCTAGGCATTAAATATGAGGTCTATGGTCGCCCGAAGCATATTTATTCTATTTATAAAAAAATGGTCGACAAGCATAAGGACTTCGATGAGATTTATGACTTGTTGGCAGTTCGGGTGATTGTCCACTCAGTGAAAGATTGTTATGCTGTCTTGGGCGCGGTTCATACCAAGTGGAAGCCAATGCCTGGCCGCTTTAAAGATTATATTGCGGTACCTAAGGCCAATGGTTATCAATCGCTCCATACGACAATTATCGGACCTGGTGGGCGTCCTCTAGAAATTCAAATTCGAACTGAGCAAATGCACCAAGTTGCCGAATATGGGGTTGCAGCACATTGGGCCTATAAGCGTGGTGAATTCAATAGCGTGCCAGAAAGCAGTTCAGGTGATCGGCTTGATATGGTACGCGAAATCCTGGAACTCAAGGATGAGACTAAAGATGCCGATGAGTTTATGAAGAGTGTGAAGAATGAAATCTTCTCCGATCGGGTCTATGTCTTTACGCCTAAAGGTGAGGTGTATGAGCTGCCCAAAGGTAGTGTGACCCTTGATTTTGCCTTTGCTATTCATACCCAAGTGGGCAGCCATGCGGTTGGTGCCAATGTTAATGACAAATTAGTGCCACTTGATTACAAATTAAAAAATGGGGATGTGGTCAGCATCACCACTCAGAGCAATGCCCAGCCGAGTCGTGACTGGATTGACATGGTAAAGACTGCGCGTGCTCGTAACAAGATTAAGCGTTATTTCAAGGGGTTGGACCGCAATCAAGCCATTGAGCGTGGGCAGCAAGAAATTAGCCAAATTTTGCGTGAGCAGGATTTCAATGCGAACGACTTTTTGGATAAAGACCACCTTGAAGACATTATTGACCATTTTAATTTTCATAATAAAGATGAAATGTTTGCCTCAGTTGGCTTTGGGGATGTGTCTGCCATCGGTGTGGTGAACCGCTTAACGGCTGATGAACGCAAGGAAGAAGAAGAGAAAAAGCAAAAAGAGTACGAAGAAAAGATTCTTAGTGCTGGCCAGACTTCTAGTAAAAAAGACGATGCTAGCGCGCATCGTTCAGTATTGAAAGTTCCTTATCTAAACGGGGTGACCATTCAAGGTGTTTCTGACTTAATGCAGCATCTCGCCAAGTGTTGCAATCCCGTACCAGGCGATCCGATTGTGGGTTATGTGACCAAAGGTCGCGGCGTGACGATTCACCGGCAAGATTGTCATAATATGGTGCAAGCTGCCAATGAACCAGGGCGCTTAATCGAAGTTGCTTGGGAGAATTTGGACGAAAGTAATCATCAGAGTTTTAATGCCAACATTGAGGTGTTTGGCTATAACCGGTCGAATTTATTAAGTGACGTGATTAATAAGTTAAATTCATTAACTAAAAACATCACCAATATTTCTGGTAAGGTGAATGATGATAACGTCGCCCACATTTATGTGACCTTAACTGTCAGCAATGTGGCACAATTGGATGATGTGTTAGCGAAACTGCGCGATTTACCAGACGTCTATGAAACGAAACGGACGGCCAATTAATGCGAGTTGTGGTGCAACGTGTCAAACAAGCGGCCGTAACTATTGCTGGGCAGCAGGTAGCTAGTATTGGTCCCGGGCTCTTATTATTTGTCGGTTTGCAAGAAGGTGACCACGAAACCAGCGTGGTGAAGCTAGCGCAAAAAATCGCTAAGCTACGTATTTTTGCAGATGCTGCAGGAAAAACTAACCTTAATATCAAAGCCGTGGCTGGTGCGGTACTGAGCGTGAGCCAGTTTACTTTGCTA
The DNA here is from genome assembly GCA_030455605.1 of Lactobacillus sp. GTDB lineage: Bacteria > Bacillota > Bacilli > Lactobacillales > Lactobacillaceae > Lactobacillus. The sequence goes on along the minus strand of JAKDPD010000025.1, from coordinate 6,033 downwards.
GCCAAGACCAATCATGGTAATCGGCAAAGCTTTACCGCGGCGATGCGGCCAGAAACAGCCGAGCCATTATGGCAACTCTTTAATCAAACGCTGATGCAAGCAGGGATTGAAGTGGCTACTGGCCATTTTGGCGCTGATATGCAGGTGCAGTTGGTCAATGATGGGCCGTTTACTTTAGTGTTAGACGCCGATTAATCTTAAAAGATGGTTGACTTTCACGAATGAAAATAATATCCTTAACTCAATTACCAAGAACGAAGAATTGAAGGCTTTAGCATCGATACAGAGAGTACTCAAGCGGTGAGAGAGTATGGGGATACGAAGTCTGTGACCACTTTAACAGGTAATCATACGTTTCACGAGCGTTAATCGTAGCAAATAAAAGGTGGTACCGTGCATTAGCGCCCTTGACAATTGTCAAGGACGCTTTTTTTATACTAAAAGGGTGGGCTTAGATGAGAGTACAAAAACCAAAGGGAACGGTTGATATCTTACCGGAAACTTCATCAGATTGGGAGAAGGTTGAAAGTGTGGCCCGTTCGTTCTTCAAACGAGCTGGTTACGGTGAAATTCGGACGCCAATTTTTGAAAATTATGAGGTTTTCTCGCGCTCTAGTGGTGAGTCGAGCGATATCGTTGAAAAAGAAATGTATGACTTCGACGATAAGGGCGGCCGGCACTTAGCTTTACGTCCAGAAGGGACGGCTGGTGTGGTGCGTGCCTACGTGGAAGATAAGATTTATGGACCGGATCATGTTAAACCGTTTAATGTTTATTATTTGGCTGCAACTTTTCGCTATGAGCGTCCGCAAGCGGGTCGCCAGCGTGAATTTCACCAAATTGGGGTCGAGAGTTTTGGCTCAGATAGCTATTTATCCGATGTGGAAACGATTGTGATGGCCAATGATTTGTTGCGTGAACTAGGGGTTAAGCACTTTGAATTGCATCTTAATTCTTTAGGTAATGAAGCTGTTCGCAGTGCTTATCATGATGCCTTAGTTAGCTACTTTACCCCGCTTAAAGCGCAACTTTCGGCTGATAGTCAGCGCCGGCTAACGACGAATCCGCTGCGGATTCTTGACTCCAAGGAAGATCAAGATAAGCAACTTTTAGCAGCTGCACCGAAGATTATCGATTATCTTGATGACGAATCTAAAGCCAAGTTTGAGCAAATCACGCAAACACTCACGGCTTTAAAGGTTGATTATGAGATTGATAATGATTTAGTTCGCGGGCTCGATTATTATACGGGCGTTATCTTTGAATTTATGGTAGCCGATGAAAAGCTTTGGGCTTCGCCAACGACTATCTTAGGTGGTGGTCGCTATAATCATTTGGTTGAGGAATTCTCTGGCCCCGCTACGCCAGCCATTGGGTTCGGAATTGGCGAAGAGCGCTTGATGCTTGTCTTACGCGAGCAGAACCCAGCTTTATTTGCGGCTAAGGGGATTGATTTCTTCTTGACTAATATTGGCGAAGGCACTGCTTTTGAGACGATTAGTTTAGCTCGGGCACTACGAACGCAAGGTTACCAAGTTCAGTTTGATGTGGACCAAAAGAAATTGAAGGCCCAGTTTAAAAAGGCTGATCGTTTAGCAGCACGCTACGTCATCACGATTGGTGAGCATGATTTAGCCGCTGGTGTGGTCCAGCTTAAGCGGCTTAGTGATGGCCAGCAAGTTGCTGTGAAACGCGAAGCTTTAACTGATATGAAGACTGTGCTTGAGAATTTATAATAGAAAGAATTAGAGACGATGAAGTTAGACAAAAGAACTGACTATTGTGGCAATATTACGGCTGACTATCTCAATCAAAATGTGACCCTGTTTGGTTGGGTGCAACGCGTTCGTAATTTGGGCAATTTGATTTTTATCGATTTACGTGACCGCGCGGGAATTGTGCAAGTCGTTGCCAACCAAGATGCCAATGCTGATTTGCTGGTGGCGGCAGCGGCTTTAGGATCAGAAGATGTCGTTGAGATTAAGGGCTTGGTAGTTAAGCGGGCTAGTGTTAATCCCGACATGAAGACTGGTGAAGTGGAGATTAACGTCAGCCAAATCACTGTCTTAAACAAGGCTAAAGCCTTGCCATTTGAGGTTAAGGATGATTTACAAGCCACTGAACAAACACGCTGGAAGTACCGCTACTTAGATTTACGCCGCAAGAAGTTGCAACAAGCGTTATGGCTGCGTTCGAAGATTTTAACGGCAACGCATGCCTACTTCGATCAAGCTGGTTTTATTAATGTCGAAACACCAATTCTTGGTAAATCAACGCCAGAAGGTGCGCGTGACTACTTAGTCCCATCACGGGAACATCCAGGTAGTTTCTACGCTTTACCACAATCCCCACAACTTTTTAAACAATTGCTGATGGGTGCCGGTTTTGATAAGTATTATCAAGTTGCCCGTTGTTTCCGGGATGAAGACTTGCGCGGCGATCGGCAGCCTGAATTTACGCAAATTGATATGGAAACATCCTTTATTGATGAACAAGGCGTCCAAGATTATACCGAAGCGTTATTGCAAAAAGTTATGCATGACACTAAAGGCATTGATTTGAAATTACCACTCCCAAGAATTACGTGGGATGACGCGATGAATGATTATGGTAGTGACAAGCCTGACATGCGGTTTGATATGAAGATTAAGAACTTGAATGAGGTCTTTAAGGACAGCAAGTTTAAGGTCTTTGCTGGTGCGATTGCGGCAGGTGGCTTTGTGAAGGCCATTGCCATCCCTGGTGGTGCGAAAGCTTATTCTCGCAAGCAAATTGAAGCGAAGCAAGACTACATCAAACGTTTCCATGCCAAGGGTCTGGCTTGGATGAAGTTTGAAGATGGCAAGTTCTCTGGTCCGATTGCCCACTTTATTTCTGAAACTGAAGCAGCTTCTTTAGAGACGACTTATCGACTTAAAGGCGGAGAATTGTTGTTATTCGTGGCTGATCAATGGAAAGTCTGTTGTGATAGTTTAGGCTACTTACGCCGAAGTTGTGCGCTGGAACAGAACATGGTTTCTAAAGACGACTATCACTTTGAATGGGTGGTTGACTGGCCATTGTTTGAATATGATGAAGGTGCTAAGCGCTGGATTGCCGCGCACCATCCCTTCACCATGCCAGATGACAAGGGGATTGAACTGTTAGAAACAGAACCTCATAAGGCGCATGCCAGAAGTTACGATATTGTCTTGAATGGTTATGAAATCGGTGGTGGTTCCATCCGTATCCATAAGAAAGATATCCAACTTAAGATGTTTAAGGCTTTAGGATTCACCAAGGAGAAAGCCTACGCGCAATTTGGCTTCTTGCTAGATGCCTTAGATTTGGGCTTCCCCCCTCATGCTGGACTTGCGATTGGGCTTGATCGGTTTGCGATGATTTTAGCTGGACAGGACAATATTCGCGATGTGACTGCCTTCCCTAAGAACTCTAATGCAAGTGAACCGATGATGAAGTCACCATCACCAGTCGCACCGAAACAGTTGGCCGAATTAGCAATTACCACGACCGATGATGCGGAATAATCATTAGCTGATTGAAATAGTCGTACGCAAGGAGCGTACGGCTATTTTTTTAGGTGAGGAAAGTTTCTTCCAATAGGTGATGAAAGTTTCTTCCAATCAGTTTATTTGTTAAAATCAAGCTACTGAGAAAGGATGGTAGCAGTAATGAATCCAGCAGAAAAAGCACAGCGCTTAGCACAGTTAGATCAGACCGCTTATCAAGTGACCCAAAAGGCCGCTACTGAGCGCGCCTTCACAGGAAAATATGATAGCTTTTTTGAACCAGGTATTTATGTTGATGTGGTTTCTGGTGAGCCACTTTTTTCAAGTCTTGATAAATACGATTCCGGTTGTGGTTGGCCAGCTTTTACCAAGCCCATCACGAAATTACGTGAAAAACGTGACCAGAGTTGGGGCATGGAACGCGTTGAAGTGACATCGCCAGATGCGCAATCGCACTTAGGACATGTCTTTACTGATGGCCCGAGTGACCAAGGCGGTTTGCGGTATTGCATTAATTCGGCGAGCTTGCGCTTTATTCCCGTAGCAGAATTAGCAGCGGCAGGGTACAGCGATTACTTGTCTCTTTTTCAAGCTAAATCAAATTAGCCCTTGGTCAGTCAGGGAAGTTTTGCTACACTAGACATAATCTTTGGAAGGGCTAGGGAGTATCGTCAGTCATGGATAACTTTTTAAATCAATTTAGTCGCCGTTATAATTTTTGGGCGAAATTATCAGCAGCCTTTTTCTATTCAATTGCGGTTGCGGTTGCCCTGAACTTTTTCTGGGAACCTGGCCGTATGTATTCCTCTGGGATTACTGGTTTTGCTCAAGTTATCCATTCCTTGAGCCTACGTTATTTTCCATCCCCATTATCGACGTCAATTTTGTATTTTGTCCTAAATATTCCGATTTTTGTGTTAGGCTGGTTCAAAATAGGTCATAAGTTTACCTTTTTCACCATTGTCGCGGTGGTCTTAGGTGCGGTCATGATGCACGTGGTTCAACCTTTGAACGTTCATCTGGATCCACTACTAGCTGCTATTTTTGGTGGGGTGATCAACGGTGTCGGTACTGGCTTTGCCCTAAAAAACGGGATTTCCACGGGTGGCCTCGATATTATCGGGATTGTGATTCGTCTTAAGACGGGTGCTAGTTATGGCAAGATTAATATTTTAATTAATCTCGTGATTGTGGTTTGTGCCGGCTTTGCCTTTGGCTGGACCCGGGCACTTTACACAGCCTTAACCATCTTTATTAATGGCCAAGTGATCGATGGTGTCTACACGAGACACCAGAAGATGCAGGCCATGATTGTGACCGACCATCCCAAGCAGATTATTGCTGGCATTCAAAATACGATGCATCGCGGGATTACGATTATTCATGATGCTGAAGGGGCTTATGCCCACAGCGAGAAGGAAATTCTGATTACCATTATTGACCGGTCCGATTTATATGATATTCATAACATCGTTTATAACTGCGATCGTTATGCTTTTATGAGCGTGAGCGAAGTCGCTAAGGTCTATGGTCGATTTAAAGAACAAACATTAGTTTAGCCAAAAGAAAAAAGCTGTCACGGATAAAGCGACGGCTTTTTTGATGCTGATATTAAAGCGGGTTACTCCTCATCTAATCCTAGATGCTTCATGATGAGTGCTGCCGTTTCTTCGATAGAGCGTTTGGCGACGTTAATGACGTAGCAGCCAAGCTGATCGTAAAGTGCCTGGGCTGAAGCCAGTTCTTTATTAATCGAATCCATGTTAGAATAGGTTGTTTCAGGATTTAGACCATAGGCAATCATTCGCTGGCGCCGAATTTCATTTAAGACGGAGGCATCATTCATCAATCCGATAATCTTTTTAGGGTTGATTTGGTAAATTTCCTTCGGAATGTGGGTCTCTGGTACCAGCGGTAAGTTGGCAACTTTTAGGTTTTTATTGGCAAGAAATAGTGATAGCGGCGTCTTAGAAGTTCTAGATACGCCTAGCAGTACCACATCGGCTTCAATAAAGCCCTTAGGATCCTTACCATCATCGTACATCACTGCAAATTCCATAGCTGAAATCCGGTCAAAGTACTTTTGATTTAACTGGTGTTGTGCGCCGACCTTTTCGTCCGGACGTAAACCGCTCACTTTAGTGATTGCCTCGACTACAGGTGATAAGACATCCACACTGGGTGCTTGCTGTTCCCGTGCAAAGCGGATTACCGGCAGCTGCAGTTGGTCACTCACGAGGCTGTATAAAATGACCAGGTGAGGGAACTTCGCAATTTCAGTTAAGGTCTGTGCGAGTTTCGTCTTGTCCGTCACGAACGGGTAGCGGCGATAATTTACTTTCGCTCCGGGAAATTGAGCAGCCGCTGCGACCGCATTCTTATAAGCAGTATCGCCAGCTGCATCAGATATAATAATAAGATTGACTTCTGGTTGATTTGGCGTCATATTTTCTGGCATCATAGCACCTCTTTCTACTTTAATTATACATTTTTTTGGAGAAATAATTAATTGAGTATTGACCAT
>JAKDPD010000041.1 GCA_030455605.1 Lactobacillus sp. | reverse complement strand
ATCATAATGTGTTTGAAATAACTACAAAATAATAAAAAATAATTTCCTCTTCAATAATGAAATAGGAGCTAAGTTAATGAGCTTAGCTCTTATTTTGTTAAAGCTAAAAATATTCATCTAACCCAATTCCCCCTTGTTAAAAAAATATAAAACGAGTAGAATGGGGAGTCGAAGAAATAATTGAACGACAGAGAGCGTTCGTTTTGGAGGCTAAAAATGGATATAATTGATACGCACAGTCATGGACTAAGTAAAAACCAGAAGTGGGTTATTGCATCTACTTCATCTGGATTCGCACTAGAGAACATGGATGTGCTTTTTTTATCGTTTGCAATGAGTTCGATGATTGCCGACTTACACTTGTCAGGTGGCGCAGCAGGATTGATTTCCTCAATCACTAACTTGGGGATGCTGTTTGGCGGGATTTACTTTGGTATCTTGGGTGACAAGATTGGCCGGGTTAAAACTTTTTCACACACGGTTTTGATCTTTGCTATTGCCACTGCTTTGATGGCTTTTGCAAACAATATCTATGAGATTTATGCCCTCCGTTTTCTTGCTGGTATTGGTGCTGGTGGTGAATATGGAGTCGGTATTGCTTTAATTGCGGAAAACTTTAAGAGTCATCAGATTGGTAAAATGACTTCAATCGCAGCAGTTGGTGGACAAATTGGTGCAATTATTGCAGCCTTAGTAGCAGCTTGGATTATTCCCCATTTAGGTTGGCATATGTTGTTCCTAGTCGGAATTGTGCCTGTAGTTTTGACTGTATTTATTAGAAAGCATTTGCATGAAAGTGATCAATTTTTAGCAGCCAAAAATAATGAAAAAGGTTCTTTATTAACTGATGTAGTGAAGAAGATGTTCAGTACACCGCGCTTAGCCCTGCAAAGTCTAGGCTTAATGGTAATGATGACCGTTCAAATTGCCGGTTACTTTGGTTTAATGAACTGGTTACCAACGATTGTACAAAAGCAATTGAATTTAAATGTATCTAGCTCAAGTCTGTGGATGATTGCCACTATTATTGGGATGAGCTTTGGAATGATGACCTTCGGTTCAATCTTTGATTACTTTGGCCCACGGCGGGCCTTTGCAATTTTCTTGATTGGCTCAGCCGTGATGGTTTATGTGTTAGCTTTGGCACAAAACATGGCGAGCTTGCTGGTAATTGGTGCTGTCATGGGCTTCTTCTCAAATGGGATGTTTGGTGGCTACGGTGCCGTGATTAGTAGATTGTATCCTACGGAAATTCGGTCATCGGCTAATAATATCATTGTCAATGTAGGTCGAGCAATCGGTGGTTTCTCATCAGTGGTAATTGGCATCTTGATGGATCGCTATAGTTTGACGGTAGTCATGGGTTTCCTATCAGCTCTTTACATTATCAGTTTTGTAGTAATGATCAGCCTGCCTGGGTTAAAGAGATTGACGGTTAAGCATTAATTGAAAAATAAAAATAAGAGTTAGGCTCTATTTTGAAGTGAGACCTAACTCTTATTTTTTAATTAATTGAATTATTTACCAGCGACAAAATGTTTGCGGTCTAATTTAGGAGCCGTAATTGGCTTACCGGCTTTGGTTTGATCCTTAATGTAATTCACGAATATATCGGTATCTACACCAGCAGTCGCAACTTGTTTGGCAGTCTTAAATTGATTGAAATAGTCACCGCCACCTTTGAGAAACTCGTTGATCACGACATGATAAGTTTTATGCAAATCAATTGGCTTGCCATCATTGCCATATACCTTGGTTACCTTGAATGGCTGCGTCTGATCGTCATTTTTGGTGAAATCATACTTTAAGCCAGCCGTTAACAGATAAGTCTTATGACCGTTTCCAAAGTTCTTGTATTGTTGGTTAAGCACATCGTAAATTTGTTGACCGGTCATCGAAACGACATCCAAAATATTGCCAAATGGCTGTACATCTTGAGCGGCGCCCCAAGTAATTGATTTGTCTGGCTTTACTGCAAGACCAGCTCTGACACCGCCACCATTGGTCATCGCAAAATCAACATGTAAGTTTTGCTTAGCAGTTGCTTCACGAGCGCCGGCAAGTTGAGCATCACAGACTAGATCACCGGTTTCATTTTCAAAATACTGATTATTTTTGTCACGGCCGGTTAGATTTTTAGCAATCGCTGCCTCGCCAATTTTTTGGTTAACAATTGGAGCGGTGCGCTGGTCTGCATCTTTAACAATTGCCGTCACTTTGGCATTATCTTTTACAGTGGGATCTTGCTTGGCTGACAATACTGGGAATATGTGAGCTACTAAACTCTTAGCAACAAAATCATGAGTTTTAGGGTTAAGGTAGCCAATAATATCGTCGTATGCTTCGCCTGAGTAAATTGCTTGTACTAAATGAGTATGTCCTACGGTAGCGTTAGCATATT
>JAKDPD010000024.1 GCA_030455605.1 Lactobacillus sp. | reverse complement strand
TCTAATATCGTTAATATTGTGAAATAAATATCTTTTAAAATCCTAAAATAGCCATGTAGTCTCTCATAAAAGGTTTAAGAATTCTTACCTTTTTGGTCAAAAAAGCCGAAAACTGCTAAACTAACAGTTATAGCCTTTTCGGTTTGGAGGGAATTGAATGGAAGAAAAACATACCACGGATATCAAATACGATCGCAGTTTATCAAATACGCACATTCAACTGATTGCGCTTGGGGGCACAATTGGGACAGGGCTCTTTCTTGGGGTCGGTGACAGTATCCATCTCGCAGGGCCAAGTGTCATTCTGATTTACTTGATTGTTGGCTGTTTCATGTTCTTACTCATGCGTGCCTTGGGTGAACTGATTTTATCTGATCTTACCAAGCATACTTATATTGATTTTATTGAAAAATATTTGGGTAAAAATGTGGGATTCATTACCGGCTATCTTTACTGGCTTAGTTTGGATGACGCTTGCGATGGCCGAAGTGACCGCACTAGGGATTTACTTCAAATATTGGTTTCCGGGCTTGGCACCTTGGATTCCAGGACTGATTGCGATTATTTTATTACTTTTGATTAACCTGATTTCAGCTCGCTTCTTCGGCAATCTTGAGTTTAGTTTTGCCATCATCAAAATCATCACCGTTATGGCATTTGTGGCATTAATCGCGTGGCTGTTAGTGAGCGGCGGTCATACCCAATTTGGCCCGATTTCATTTAAGAATTTGAACGCTGATGGCGGCTTTTTTGTCAAAGGGATTGGTGGTTTCAGTCAAGGGTTCCAAATGGTTATTTTTGCCTTTATCGGGATTGAAATGATTGGCTTTACGGCCAGTGAAGTCCAGAATCCGAAAGTAACGATGAAAAAGGCGATTAACCAAATGCCGGTCCGGATTATTATCTTCTACGTCCTGGCAATTATCGCCATTTTAGTGACCATTCCTTGGCCTCACGTTTCTGTGAATTCAAGTCCGTTTGTGCAAGCCCTAAGTAGCACGGGCATCAACGATACCGGCTCAATTATTAACTTTGTGGTCATTTCAGCGGCAGTTTCTTCGGTCAACAGCATTCTTTACAGTTCAGGCCGCCTGCTCTTCTCGATTACTTGGAAGCGTAGTGGTAAATGGAACCATACTTTTGGTCACTTATCACGTCAACAAGTCCCGCGCAACGCCTTGATTTTCTCTTCATTGACCATCGCTTGCACCCCGATCATCACCTTAATTGTCGGGGACGCCGCCTTTAAGTTTATTTCATCCACCTGTACGAGCATGTTCCTGCTCATTTGGTTGTTAATGGTGCTAACCCACCTCGTTTATCGCCGGCAGACGGCAACTGAACAATTAGGGGAATTTCGTTTGCCACTGGCCCCCTTCACCGATTACTTGCTCTTTGCCTTCTTCGGTGCAGTCGTCATTTTACTCATTGTGCTACCAAGTTATCGGGTTTCAATGTTTACGGCCTTAGCCATCTTTATCATATTATATACGATGAGCCGTTTCTGGCAAAAACAACCCGCTTAATATTAAATCTCAAACAAAAAGCTACTGACGCCTAAACGCCAGTAGCTTTTTCAGTGTGTATTATATCTTAATATTTACCAAATCATTGTTTCACTAGGACGACCTTTACCCGTAACATGGTCAAGTAACAGCCGCTGCTCAAAATGGGCCACGTTACGCTTAGTCGCTTTCACCATATCAGGGTTGACCGAGACATAATCAATCCCTTGTGAAATTAAGAAGTTCGTAAACTCGGGATATTCTGATGGGGCCTGACCACAAATCGAGACGGTCTTGCCAGCTTGATGAGCGACCTTGATTAAATGAGCGATTGCCCGCTTAACCGCTAAATTACGTTCATCAAACAAGGCAGAAACAGTATCATTATTACGATCGCAGCCCAAGAGCAACATAGTTAAATCATTGGAGCCAATGGAATAACCATCAATATAGGCGTTAAATTGATCGGCTAAGATAATATTCGCCGGTATTTCAGCCATCATGTACACTTTAAAATCAGCACTACGGACTAACCCAGCTGCTTGCATAATTTGCGTTACCTTAGCCAATTCCCCAACCGTCCGTACGAACGGAATCATCACCTGCAAATTTTTCAGACCATAATCATTGCGAACGCGTTTGACGGCTGCTAGCTCCAACTTAAAGGCAGCCAGATACTTCGGATCATAATAACGTGAAGCACCACGCCAACCTAACAAATCCGCTGACTCCGTTGGTTCGTAAGCCTCGCCACCTTTAAGATGCCGATACTCACCGGATTTAAAATCTGAAAAGCGCAGAATCACTGGTCTTGGCGCCATCCCACGGGCAACTTTCGCAATGCCAGTCGCTAAGCCATCGACCACTTTTCCAGGATGACCTTGCGCAATCAGGTAAAGCGGGTGTTCATGAATATAAGTTGTCCACAGGAACTCCTCACGCATGAGCCCAATCCCATCAGCGGGTAAATTGGCATATTTGCTGACCAAGTCGGGATCACCTAAATTCATCATGACGCCAGTGGCAGTTGGAGCGAAATATTCGCTCTGGCCGCTAGTAGCAACGGGCTGGTCAGCCTTTTCTGGTGCTAGGACAGCTGCGACACGCCCTGCATAAACAACCCCATTCTTGGCATCAACCGTAATCTCATCCCCGGTCTTAAGCAGTTCAGTGGCAGCTGTAGCACGGCTCTTGGTTCCCACAATACATGGAATTTGCATTTCACGCGAGACAATCGCGGCATGACAAGTAATCCCACCATTATCGGTAATAATCGCAACCGCCTTCTTCATCGCAGGCACCCAATCTGGTGACGTCATCTGCGTGACTAAAATTTCACCTATTTGAAATTGATCAATATCCTTGGGGTCTGCAATCACGTGCACTCGCCCAGTCGCTACGCCAGGACTAGCAGCTAACCCCTTCGTTAAAATCTTGTTGTTAGTGTTAGCGGGCTGACGACTAATTGCGCGATTGTTAGCATTATGATGAGACCAGAAGGTTTCTGGCCGTGCTTGAACAACCCACACTTGATGCTCATCAACCGCAAATTCCATGTCCATATAACAGCCGTAATGTTGCTCAATCTCTTTGGCATACCGTGCCAATTCAAGTACCTGATCATCAGATAGCACTTGTGCTTTGACTTGCTCAGCCGGTACCGCCTTTTCAGTGACACCACCATCCGGCAAGCGCACGAGTTCAATTCTCTGTGGGGTAAGGCGCTTAGACACAATTTCCATCGTTTGCTTATCAACCAGAAAATCATCTGGCGTGACCGTTCCTTGAACAATATATTCACCTAGACCCCAAATTGCATCAACCACGACCTTATGATCATCACCATTGGTCACATCCACACTAAACATCACACCGGCTTCTTTAGAAAAGACCATCATTTGAACGGCAGCTGATAAGGCCACCTGATCTTCTGGAAATTGCTGCTTATGCCGATAGTATGTTGCGCGATCAGTATATAGCGACGCAAAGCAAGCCTGCACTTTAGCAATTACCTCAGCACTGCCGCGAACATTTAAATAAGTATCCTGTTGTCCAGCGAAGGACGCATCAGGTAAATCTTCAGCCGTAGCGCTAGAGCGAACCGCCACAAACGGCGCCTTTTGCCCAACTTTAGCCGCCAAAGTCTCATAGGCAGTCTTGATACTGGCTGCTAAATCGGCCGGCATCGTTGCTGAAGTCATCAGTTGGCGAATTTGAGCACAAGCTTGTTGTAATTCATGGGCATCCTCATAATTTTTAATATTCGCCAAGATTTGAGCAATTTTAGGCTTTAAACCCGTTGCCGTCATAAAGTGACGATAAGCATGGGCAGTAGTCGCAAACCCATAAGGAACTGGGATATCTTTTAGGGTCGTGAGTTCACCTAAAGATGCTGATTTACCACCGACTAAGTTGACATCATCGCGGTGCAGTTCATCAAACCACAGCACATTTGTTTGTTCTCTTTGTTTCATCAGATAATCTCCTCTTCTAAAGCACAGACAAGAGTAACCGCTTACAGTGCTATCTTACGCTCACTCAGCACCAAGGTCAACCAATAACCAGTAGCAGCAGAGCAACAAAAAAGTGTCTTCAGTTAAACTGAAGACACTTTACTTTTACCAACTGGCCTTGCGCACACCAGGAATTTTACCATCATGTGCATAAAGGCGGAAATTCAACCGTGACATCCCGAATTTTCGCATGTAGCCATGTGGTCGGCCATCATAGAGGTCCCGGTTATGGAGCCTTACAGGGCTCGAATTACGCGGTAATTTCGCTAGGGCAGCATAGTCACCTTTAGTTTTCAACTCTCGGCGTAAATCTGCATATTTGGCAACCAGCTCTCGCTGACGTCGATCCTTCACAATTTTTGATTTTTTAGCCATTGATTTTCCCCATTTTCAGCTAACGCCGACCGCGTTTTAATTCACGAATTAATTTCAAAGCTCTAGCACGTGTCTTTACATTTGGACTTTTTAGATAACGTCTAGCCGTACACAAATCACGTTTCATTGTCTTATAATCTCCTTATCCATGAAAGCTCGTCATCCATTCGTATTAATAGATAACCAATTATCTTACTGATAATGAGGAGGCTTGTCAAGCTAATTGACAACAATTATTTAAAAAAGTAACCTATCCGAGCAATTGACGAGGCGGCATACAGGGGCTTGATACCTTGTGCACTAAAGTCGGCATTCTGTGTATCTTGCATAATTGCCTGATTAATCTTAGTAAACATAGCTGGCAATTGATTTGCCATCATCAGTCCGCCACTCCTAGTCAATCATGCTATGATTGAACAGATAGTTTTATCATACGCCAAAATGATGACTTATTTGAAGGAGGTTTTATCCTTGTCAATCTTTAAAACGGGAGACCTATTATTAGTCCGTCCGTCTGATCAAAATTTTTCCAAGCTCATAGCCGCCAGTACTAAACAGCTTAAGACTAACTACACACATATTGCACTAATCGTACAAACGGCTATCAGTACGTTCTGCTATGATGCCAGTCCTAAGCATGGCTGCCGCAAACAAACTTTAACGGTCTTTAGCCAAGATGAAGATGCCGATATTGACCTTTATCGCCTTAAGCAGCCGATACACCACCCAGAACAACTGATTCAGCGCGCCCAAGCGTGTCTAGGTGCGCCTTACAATGCCAGCTTTTCAGAAAAACACCCCGGCTACTATTGTTCCGAATTCGTCTGCGAGGTCTTTGCGCCACTCCACTGCTTCCACTTAACGCCGATGACCTTTGGCCCCAATGGCAGCATTTTACCTGACTGGCAGGAATATTATGATCAATTAGGACTGCCCATTCCCAATGGTGAACCTGGCTCTAGCCCTAATTCCTTAGTGGCGCAAGGACAGCTGCGCTTTATCAAAACTTTACCGTCAGTGCTTTAACCCCAGACCGTTTCGGCAATGTCTTTAACCAAGGCAATTTTAGCCCATTGTTGGGCTTCAGTTAATTCATTGCCTTCTTCAGTCGAAGCAAAACCACACTGCGTACTCAGGCATAAGCGGTCCAGTGGCACATATTTAGCAGCCTCATCAATCCGGTCAATAACGGCTGCTTTATCTTCAAGTTTGCCGTCCTTAGAGGTAATCAGCCCCAGCACCACCAATTGTTGCGGACCAACTTGCGCTAACGGCGCAAAACCACCTGCCCGATCACTATCATATTCAAGGAAGTAAGCATCAACGTGTTCACGAGTAAACAGTGGATCAGCCACACTATCATAGCCGCCAACTGAAGCCCAAGTTGAATGATAATTGCCGCGGCAATCATGAGTGGTCACCCGCAAGTCTTTCGGAAAACCGGCAATGGCGGCATTATTTGCAGTCACATATAATGCCTTATCGGCGGCTATCTGGTCAGCCTTAAACCGGGAATCACCATGCGCGCGATCATGTTCAAAACCAGCTAACATTCCCCACGTACAGTCATCTAATTGCAATACCCGTAGCCCGGCATCATAGAGATCCCGAACAACCGTCTGGTAAGCCTTGGCAATATCGGCAATCAGCACCGCTTGATCAGGATAAAGCCGTTCGGTTTGGGCGCTATTTTCAGGCCGATAAAGTTCAGCTAATAATTGTGCTGGAGCCGGGATAGTCTGCTTGGCAGTCGCCGGATCCGTCAAATGGTCTCGTAAAAATTTGAAATGAGCCACAAAGGGATGGTGGTCGCCGGTAAGTTTGCCAACTAACTCAGCAGATTCTGGCCGCGTCACCTCACCATTAAAGGTATAGCCGTGATTGACCACAGCCTTGCGGATGCCATTCAATCCCCAGAAAAAGTCTAAATGCCACCAACTACGGCGAAATTCACCATCGGTAATGGCGTGTAAACCAGCCGCCTCCTCACGCTTAATCAGCGCAATAATTTCGCGCTCTTCAACTGCCCGTAATTCTTCAGCGGTCAGCTTGTTGGCTGAAAATGCACGCCGACTGGCTTTTAAAGCCTGCGGGCGCAAAAAGCTGCCCACCACATCAAAACGAAATGGTGAAACGGTTCTAGTCGTGAACTTTTCTGTCAAAATTGCCATCATGTAACTCCTTTTAAAATACTTCATACAACAAACCGACTCACTTTAACAGCTAAGCTGACTACAAATACGCCTGCAAGTAACACAAAAAGCGCCCCTTTACCCAGAACTAATGTCCTAGATAAAGGGGCGCTTACGCGCGTTACCACCCTTTTTCACACACTCTCATGTGCCTCAACGGTACCAACATACCCGGGAAGTTAACGGTTCCTACCGTCTACTCAGCCAACTTAGTTGACCCAGCAGCTTCTAAACGAAGCCCATCTTCACGACTTGATTGTTGCCATCTCTCACCATGCTGGCTCTCTTTGAAACAACGCCGTCGCTACTCTGCTTCTAACGAATTCTCATTTAACTGTAAAGTAATTGTCACTATCTTAAAGCTTGACAGTGGACTTGTCAAGCAAATTAATAACACTTATTGCTCGTCATCTGCTCGTCATCAGTTTTTTTTTCAGGCTTAGCATGCCGATCACGGCGTAATAAGACATAGGCCGAGGCCACCGTTGTTAGCACACTGGCTAAAATCAAGAAGTAAGTTGAGGTGCCAATCGCAGTCGCATAGGCATTAAGTTCACTCGTTAACGTTGGCACTAATCCCGTTCCAACTGGTGCTTTGGCTAAATTAAAGACCAAATAGAACAACACACCGGTTTCTAGTAACGATGCAATCAAGGCAACCGCTCGATTCCGCCGGCGCCCTTTAAATGACTGCACAATGACAATGAGCGGTACCAAGACTAAGAATAGCCAAAAGAGGTAAAAAATCACGCCATAGCCAAAGGTGCTACTGCTGGCAAGCAGTTTGCCCCCAATCGTTAACAGCGCATTCGAAATCGACATCCGCTCATTGTAAGTAACCTGTTCAACTGAGGCACCTGCACCCGCAAACATCACCACAAAAGTACTAAAGGCTAAGAAAATAACCAACAAACTACGATAGTTAGCATGGCGGCGTGGAAGCTTCAATTTGGTTAAGTGTTTGCCCATTTTAGGATACTTACTTTCAAATTGCGCACTGGAAGTGGCCACTCGCTCACGGCCACTATCAATCTTGTTCAAAGCCCGTGTCCCTAATTGGCTCAATTGCTGACTTAAACGTTGGTCTGCCGTATATTGGGCAATCTTTTCTGACCGCTCACAGATGATATACAGCCAAATCATCAGGCCTAAAAAGCCGACCCAACCAGCTAAGCGTGAGAAACTCATCACCACTAGCAATAAAATCCCTAACAAATAAACAATGGTGGCATTTTGCCGAATCCAAGCCATCATCTTCTGGACAGTCCCATTGGGCCTATCGGCTGGTGGCGTTTGTGCCCGATAATCATAGCGGCTATTCCCTGCTTGATCAGTTTCAGGTTTATGATTACGCGCAAAAAAAGTTTCACGATACTTCGCAAGATCAAAACCACACTGGGGACAAACCGTCTCATCGGCAATCTTTTGACCACAATTTGGACATGTTTCCATTTTTGTTTCCTCACAATCTGTTACTAAGCTAAGCATACCATGGTTATTCGTGATTAAGCTAGCAAGGCCCACCAATCAGCAAAAAAGTGCCAATCAGAAAGAATCTGGTTGACACTTAAAGTCACTCTTGTTCCGCTTTTGGCGCTTGCTTACGGTGCCACCAGGCACGAACATGACTTGGTTCATACGTTAATTTAACTGCAGCTGGTAAAATCATCGGCATGATGATTACCAAAATGGCCAGACCAACAATCACAGTCGTTGCGACTTCAATCAAAGTTGGAATGCCAGAAGGAATTAATGCCGCAAAGGTCCCAGCCAAGATAATCGCAGCTGAAATAACCACTGTCCCAATGACACTAGAAGCATAAACCATCCGGTCGCTTGGACTTGCATCAGCCATGGTAGCTGCTGACTCGCGATAACGCGTCATGAGGAAAATACTATAATCAACACCCAAGGCGATAATCATAATAAAACTAAAGAATGGGGTATTCCAGGCTAATTTATCTGCACCCAGAAACGCCTTGACCAACCACTGGTTAATTGTTAAGGAAGCCAAGTAGGCAATGAGTAAGGTACCCATAATATAGACCGGTTGTAACAGTGAACGCGTCACCACCATCAGTGCCAGCATAATCCCAATAATCATAATGATTGCTGTCCGAATAAAATCTTGGCTGGCAATGGTGCGCGTGTCCTTAATATGTGAACTCTCGCCGCCTACAGCAATCTGCGCCTGATTTAGTGCAGTTCCAGCTAAGGTCTTCTTAGCCATCTGTCCTAAAACTTGAGCGCCATCAGTGGCTTTGTTACCAGCCGGATCAGACTTGAAGATAATCATGAATTGCGCAATTTTACGATTCGGGCTTAAGTAAGACCGTAAGACTTGCTGGAAACGAGCCTGTTTCAGCTGGGCAGCTGGTACGTAGAACGTATCTGCAGCGCTGGATTTGGCGAGTCCGTTTAAGTAACTACCACCAGTGTGTAAGCCGCTCTGAGCCTGGCCTAAACCAGTCGTGATTGCTGGGACACGTCCTGCAAGTTGATCAAGTCCTTGTCCTAATCTGCTAGTACCACTATCAAGCTGGCTAGCACCAGCATTCAAAGCCGCCATGCCAGTTTGCAAAGTCCCTAAGCCGGCCGTTAAACTCGTTGCACCAGTATTGAGACTGCTGGCACCACTTGCCAAACTACCGACACCATTATCTAGTTCATTAGCGCCAGCACTCAGACTAGTTAACCCACCATTGAGACTCGTTAGTCCTGTGGTCAGCTGGCCTGCCCCTTGATTGAGCCGACTGGCACCATTCGCACCATTGTTAGCAGCTGCTTGAACTTGCGTTAAGCCAGCATTCAAAGTCGAAAGCGCTGTTTGCGCACCAGGTAAGACAAGGTTAGCTGCCTGGTTCAATTGCTGAATCGCGGTTTGTAATTGTTGAATTTGAGTTTGTAAGCTAGAAGCCGATTGAAATGATTGGAGCGTGTTACCAATCGTCGCATCAGCATTGCCAGCGGCTTGTAAATCTTGTCCGACAGATCCTAAAGCTGTCCGCAAGTTGGACTGGGCTGAACTTGCCTTAGTTTGGATTTGGCTCAAAATAGTTTGCAAGGTCTTTTCCATAGCAGCTTTTTGGGTCTCATTCAAGCCAGCTTGCTGTTCAACCGCTTTGTATTGCTGAAGAATTGTGTCCTGCTCAGCTGGGCTTAAACCAGCAGCTGCGCTACTGGTTTGTAAAGCGTTTAGACTTTGCCCAGCGCTCGTTAAGTGCGTCTTAATGGCTTCGGCCTGACTACCAACGGTCGTTAAGCCCTGAGTTAAGGCAGTTAATTGCTTGGCTGCTGCTGGATTGGCTGCATTCACTTGCTGGTTTAAAGCATTAATCCCAGCCTGCAACTGCGTTAAGCCAGTTTTCAACGCAGCTTGCTTCGTTTGACCAGCAGCGAGCTCGGCAGCTAGTGTCTGGCTAAGCCGGTTAAGGCCGGTAGCCAATTGAGCAGTCCCAGTAGCTAGGCTGTTAGCACCGGTTTGCAAACGGCTACCACCAGCACTTAAGCGTGAGCTGCCAGCCACTAACCGGCGGGAACCTGATTGCAAACGTGAGGTTCCGGCCTGCAGTCGATCAGTTCCGGCCGCTAATGCTTGTGAACCTGAACGCGCACGTTCAGTCCCCGTTTGCAGCCTGGCGCTACCGCTTACCAGCTGGCTACTACCAGATTGTAATGCGGTTGCCCCGCGCCCTAATTTTTGTGCTCCCTTAGTTAATTTACGACTACCTCGCTGTAATTTACCAAGACCCACTTGAACTTGACCAACGCCGCGGTTGACTTTCCCTAATTGTTGCTGCACGTAGAGTGGTGATAACGCTTGGCCGTAGGGCTGCGTCGCTGAGGTCACAAGGCTAACGTCTGAATTATGTTGCAATTTTTTGGTTAACGCATCTAGCAATTGCAAGTATTGCTCTGAATCAAGCCGATGTTTGCTCTTAATGTAGAGGTAGGTTGGCTCTGCCATCCCTTTCGAAAAATGCTTTTGAACGACGAGTAGCCCCTGCTTAGAAGGCGTCTGATTCGAAATCTCAGCTGCATCATCATAATTTAATTGGCCGCGATACATTAGTGCCAGTGGTAATGTCACCACAACAACTAAGATCAGGGTTAGGATAGCTTGCTTGATACTGCTGCGAGCAATGCCATGCCATAATTTACTCTCACTCTCGCCCTCAAAACGCTTAACGGGCCAAAACATCTTGGCGCCTAACGTCAACATAAAGAAGGGATTCAAGGTTAATAGTACCAGCAGTAACACCGCAACCCCAACAGCTACGCCGACGGCTGATTGATAGATTGAAAACCTGGCTAAGCCTAAAGCACTAAACCCAATTAAGAGTGAACTGCCGGAATAAAGAATGGTTTTGCCAGCCTTTTTGAATGCATCACGGCTAGCCTCCCCTTTCGCCATCCCGTTACCCAGATTCTCCTTAAACTTATCATAGAGCAGAATATTGTAATCTGTCCCAATCCCAAAGAGCACAATTACCATGAATACTTGCGTAAAATTCGAAAATGGGAAGTTGGCATGGACGACTAAATTCGTGACAATGGAAAAAGCCGTCAAGAAGGAAATCCCAACCGTTAATAATGAAATGAGCGGGACAATCGGTGAGCGGAAAACCAAGACCAGCACAATAAAAATAAAGACGACCGTGATCACTTCAGTTTTCTTAATCCCAGCCTGAATAGAGCTGGAAAAATCATCTTGTAAGACCGCTGCGCCAGTCACATAACGCTTAACACCTGGCGTCTTAGTAGCCGCGGTTAATTGCTTGGTCACTTGGCCAATCGTACCATGTGACTTAGCGACATTCAGTTGAACCAGCCAGGTCGTACCGTCTTTTGACTTGAGTGTCCGCCGCGTTGCCGTGTTGTCATTGGGTGCTAACAGGTTGCGAATACCATAATGCGCACGACTCGCTTGTAATTTAGCGATGGTTGCAGCGATGGCCGTTTGATCTGCTAACGTTAACTTACCATGAGCACCATGAAAAACGAGCCCAACTTGATAGGTATGGCGCTTTTGCCGACCCCAATCAGCTTCAATCTGATTGGCGACCTCACTTTGTACCTGCCGTGGTAGCGTCACACCTGAGTGCGCCCGCGTCAATGCCGACACGTTTGGTAGCATCACCATTGCCGCTAGCAGAAGCACAATCCAAACGACTAAAGCATAAACATGATTTTTAATAAATTTTTGCACGATTTTCCTTCCCCCAACTCTTAAATACTCGGCTGAACTAGCCGTAAAATCATTTCATGATACTCTTCATTCGCTTTTTCGCGACTCTCAGCTTTGAAAAAGGACGACCGATCTAAAAAGGCATAGCCTAAAACTGAGCCAATCACAACATGAAACGAAATCGCTCGGCCTTGACGTAAATTTAATTTTTCGCCTAAATCAATCAATTCTAAAATAGCCTGACTAATCGCATCAGATAGATCATATTCGTTAATATGAAACAAAACTGCCGCTAAAGCCGAATTGCTCAAAATAAAGTCACGTGTCACATCCGCAAACTTAAGTAATGCAGTTTCGCCGGATAAACCCATCAGTTCAGATACCAGTTGTTGATGCAGACGACCAATTTCCCGCGCACCAATTAGTGACAGTAGCTCTTTGCGGCCACTCAAATAATGATAGAGTGACTGCGATCGAATTCCCAATCGTTTGGCTAAATTCGGTAACGTCGCGCCTTCAAGACCCAGCTCATTGACGAGGTCAATTCCTGCTACTAAGACCTTATCTAAATCCAGGGTTCGTTTCTGAGTCATTTGCATCCCCCTTAATCTACTTGTTTTAATATATCACTACACTATGAAGATTACAATCTACATAGTGTAGATTACTGATAAAAAAAGACCTCGGCATCACCGAAGTCTCGTGAATTATTAATTTTGTTGTAACCAGTGATTGACAGCTGGTAGCAGCTTCTCTGCTGGTGGCGTAGCACCCACGAACGCAAAGACATATCGTTTGTGCCTAGCAGCCATCAGGGCAACCCCAGCCCGATGATCAGCCAGTCCCAACTGCTTATTAGAGGCATTCGCTAGCCATGCTAATGAGCGCTGCTGCGCTTGCAAATTAGCTAAAACTTGGGTCGCGACCGCAATTTTATTCGTACTTAGCGCCGTAAAGGCTCGCGCCAAATCGCTTGCAGTGGTCAAGCCATGATTACCATCGCTAATCCGAGTCTGTTTAGCGCCCAACTGATGGGCAAGTAGATTCACACGTTTAATTCCCACTTTACGCAGTAAAGCATTGGCAGCGGTCCCGCTCCCTTGCAGCATGGTAGCCCTTAAGTATTGGATGCCATAGGCAATATGCAATCTCACCGCCGCATCTCCCTTAACCCGATCAGCCCGTTTAATCGTAATTGACGTGGTAGCCCCAAGTTTTCCTTTGGCTTCTTGCGTAAATAATGTCGCCAGCAAGAACAATTGAATGGTTCGCCCAACTCGTTGTGGCTGTTGCTGATTAGCCACGCGTGCAAATAGCCGTGGTTTAGCAATTCGATTAACCGCAACTTGGGCCACCGTGCTAGTTAAATGCGGCTTAATGACCTTGACCAATGCCGCGTTAGAACCTTTAGCAGCAACCAGATCATGAGCCAGTGGCGGCGTCACTTTGCTCAATTTCGGCTCATGCGTTTTATTGCTAGCGTGAGCTGAAATTTGCTGGCGAGTTGTCTGCGTAATAATTTTCGGCAACTGACCGCTACTAATGCGTTTCAAATTAGCTGAATATAACATAAATGCAAAAAAGGTCGCAATGGCTGAAGCGATAAACAACTTATTCTTCATAAGTACTCCCTCATTAAAAGAAATGGTGCTTTTTCATGAGCACGATTAACCACGTACATAGCAACACGATAATGATAATAATTAAGAGCCAATCAAAGGCGGTATGGGCAACTGGTAGCGTGACATTCATGCCATAAAAGCCGGTCAGAATCGTCGGAATGGTAAGAACCAGTGACCAAACAGTTAAAAACTTCATCGTATCGTTTAGATTGTTGTTCATCATGTTATTGGAAGTTGTCGACAGGGTCTTGGTAACCTGTTGTGAAATTTTAACCATTTCACTCGACTGCTTTGATTCAATCAGCGCATCATCGAGTCGCTCATTAGCTTCTTTGGTAAAATCTAGGCCCGATAATTGCAAACTATTCAGCATCATTAGATCCGTCTGAATCGAACTTGATAAATAGACCAAACTTTTCTCAATATTAGATAGCTCTACCAAGTCTTTATTATCAATATCATCAGACAACTTGGAATCAAGCACATTACGCTCCACGTCCAATTGGGTAATGGCCCGCTGGAAATACTGTGAGGCATACAGTAAGAACAGCGCTAATAATTCGGTCACATCTTGGGCTTCTGCCAACCGAGACTGCATACGCGCATCGTTAAATTCATCAAAGACATAACTAGTCGATTCCGTATGAAAGGTAAAGACATCTTGGCCTAAAACTAGAAATGTAATTGGGTGCGAAGTAAAATGCTTCGTGGCCTTACTGGGCCAAATCGGCACATCATAGACTAACAGGTGACTACGCGTATGCACATCATAATCATAGTGCGGACGCTCATGCCGGTCAGAAATATACGAAATAATATCCGGTGTAAAGTTAAAGTCGTCCTGTAACTGATTACTATCCGCCTCACTCAAATTGCTAATATCAAACCAACGATACTTGGTTGTGACTGGAAAATGTTGTTGCCTAATCACGCGCTACTCACTCCTACCTACTTTTTCACCTACTCATGGTAACATGTTTCAGTTCTTAAAAACATCAAAAAAGACAGGCGATGGCCTGTCTTTTTACTGTCTCTTTTATTGCTTCCAAGCAGCGTCAAATTTAGCTTTGGCGGTGCCAATCTGAGTATTTACATTTTGGTGCTTTTGCGCAGCCGTAAAGATGTTCTGTAAGAACACATTTAATTGACCATAAACAGCATTAGAGTTCTTAGTTACTGGTAGGCTGTAAAGATTAGTCATAGCTTTACCTAAGATAGCTGGGGTCTTGATGAACGTTGAGTTTCTAAATGAATGGGCGTTAACAACGCTGCTGTTAACTGGAATATAACCAGTGGCATTTGACCAAGTTAATTGGCTAGTCTTTGAAGTTAAGAACTTCATATACTTGAAGGCAGCAGCCTTTTCAAGGGCACTCGCATGGTTAAACATATAAATGTCAGTCCCTTGTTGCATTGTGTAACGACCTGGACGTGGCGCAACCCCATAGGTAAACTTCTTACCAACACCCATCTTAACAAAACCTTCACCAGCAGAAGTGCCGATAAACATCGCAACCTTTTGGTTAGCAAATGGGCCTGATAAGAAATGATCTGAACCAGCAGTCCGGTAGTAACCGGCCTTAATACCGTCAGCATAAGCACTAATTACGCGCTTAGAAGTGGCACCGCTGAAGTTAATGCTGCTGGTGAAGTCAATCCCCTCATTCTTCATCCCTAACACGTAGTAGTTAGATAGGGAGTCGAAACCAGCACCCACAACTTGATGGTGACTCTTTTGATAGATGATTTCAGAAGCACGTTTAAGCTCAGCCATGGTAGTTGGGACCTTTACACCATACTTCTTCAACAGATCTTTGTTGTAAGTCAGCATTTCAATTGATTTGTTGAAGGGAATCCCATATTGCGTGCCGTTAATCTTGGCACCATTAAGTAATTCACTTCTAATGCCAGAAGCTGCTGCCGAGCCCCAGCCCACATTTTTGTTGTTGATATATGGGGTGAGGTTAACTAGCATCTTGCTCTTAGCGGCATTCCAGAGCCAGCCAGGGTAAGCTTGCGTAATCGTCGGTAAGTTATTAGGCGATTGCAAAGTTGAGTTCAGCTTAGCTTGTAAATCAGTATATTGCCCCTGATTTTCAAGCTTCACCGTAATGTTTGGATTGGCAGCCTCAAATTGGTTAGTCAGCTTTTTCAGCGTCGTTTGTTGGACACCAGTCATCGCATGCCAGAAAACTACCGTTGTTTTCTGGCTAATCTTGGCTGGAATTTTGCCAGATGAGCTGGTGTTCTTATTGCCACAGGCAGTTAAACTTAAGAGCGCCAACCCGGCCACAGCAGCTAATGCTACTCTTTTACGGAACTTCATGAAATAATCCTCCACAAATAAAAAGACACAACACAACATATTTTTGATGATTAACTAAACGTGATGGTTTCCCCGCGTTTAGGTAATATCCTAGTTCCAAATGGGTTCACTTCCAGCTCCGGATGCAATGTGTGCACCGGGCATAAAATTACTGGTTGAACCCGGGCGATAATTTCCTTCAGTTCTGCTTCATCAGCATGACCTGAACAGCGAATCGCTTTAAAGTCAATCTGCTTATCGGTTAGCGCTTGAATAAACGGCCGATAAGCAGGATCAAAATCGCCTAGTGGTTGCGCATTAGAGTGAAGATACAGCCCACCAACCTGTAAATCTTCATAGTGACCATCAACCTGCCAAAGATATTGCTGCTTGTCCGCACGCAACGCCTGATAATCGACCGCTAATTCCGGTTTTAAATCAGCATATGGTGCTTCTCCTGGTAGTTGATAATAATAGCAATCCTTGCCTAATCCCGCCTTGAGCAAATGAGCCTGCGGGGCATGCAAGACAACTTCACGTGGCGAATGAGCCATGAGTTGCAAGAGCCGCTCAACATTAGTCGGGTAAGTGTTAAAGGTGATTTGGCGATTAGGATTAGCCTTAATCAAGGCCACCATTTCTGCAGTCAGGGCGATTTCCGACTTAGGACCATGAAATTCTTGCCCTTTTTGCTCTTGGCCTTCTTCTGGGAAAGAGACCCCCGTACCCTCAATAATCAGTAAATCAGCCCCATGTGCCCGGTCCAGATAAGTTTTTACCCAGTCGGGATGGTAGCCATGCAAGCGGACATCCCCCGTATAAGCAATACACTTGTCTGGCGTCTCAATGATTAACCCAGTCGCACCATAAGCATCATGATCGCTAGGCCAAATCTCTAAGCGAATATCCCCCACCTCAATTGGCTCGCAGTATTTAGCCGCAATAATCGGCCGAGTATAGTTCTGAGCATGATTAGCCGCTGGTAATAAGAAATCCCCTTGTTCATTGAGGGTTGGCAATAAGCTCGCGGTAATGGGGCCCGCATACAGCGGAATTTCCGGTGCGAGAAAGTTCATCGCCTTGCTATGGTCAAGGTGCAAATGCGACATATACGCAGCTGCATGCTCCCAGCGCTGCGTATCAATGGGCTTACCGGTCAGCGCCGGATCAAAGAAATTAGGGACATCCCCAATTAATTGATGTTTGATGAGCGTCGCATAATGTTCGTCAGGTAACTTTAATTCAGGTAAATAGACCTCCCCCAAATCAAATAACACATGTGACTTGCCATAGGCGACTTCAATCATTGGACCACCAATCGTGGTTAACCCATTATAAAAACTAACGGTCGTTTTAGCCTTTGAGATCATTACGGACGACTCCTCTGATAATTTGTTTTCTAAAAATGAAGTATAAGATCAAGATTGGTAGCACAGTTAACGTGGCTGCGGCTAATTGCAGTTGGATCTGAGCTCCAGCATCAGAAGCAAACGCCGATAGTCCATTGTTAAGCAGCCGCATGGTGTCTTCATTTGTCACAAGTAACGGCCAAAGGAAAGAATTCCAGCCGGAAATAAAGCTTAACAACCCAACCGTGAATAAACCGCTCTTTGACATCGGCACCAAAATCCGCCAAATATAATTCCAGTCACTGGCACCATCAATCGTCGCAGCTTTATAAATTGTCTTGGAAATCGAGCCAAAATAACTCTGCAGATAGTACATGTAAAAAATGGAAGTTAAGAATGGGAGGACCAGTCCTAAGTAGGTGTTAAGTAGGCCCATTTGGGCAATCGTGTTGTAGTTGGTAAAGATAACGGCCTCACCTGGCACCATCAAAAGTGATAACAGGATAAGTTGGATCAGCTTTTTCCCTTTAAATTCTAAATTGACCAATGCAAAGGCACCTAACAAAGAATTAAAGAGACTAATAACCGTTGTGACCCCCGCTACAATAAACGTATTCAAGAAGTAACGCGCAAAGGGGGCTTGGGCAAAGACCTTCAGATAGTTGCCCCATTCGAAATGCTTCGGAATTAAGGTCGGCGGAATCGTGGTCGTCTCTTGGAAGGACATCAGCCCACCCAGCACCATATAGACAAAGGGAAAAATAGTAATGATGGCAAAAATAATCAAAATCAGCCAAGCTAACAAAGTCCCTAATCGCAACTTTTTCATTTACTACTGCTCTCCAATCCGCTTCATCATCTTACGCTGCAAGAAAGTCGTCAGCATAATTAGTAAGAAGAGTACGACCGTTGCGGCCATCGCAACGCCTGGGGTGCCAACCATCTGGAATTTGTTATAAATATAGAAGACGGCAACCGAGGCTGAATTACCGACACCAGCTTCACCATTGAACAATGCATACACCGAGGTATAAACCTTGAAGGCTCCAATAATATTCATGGTAAGTAGGAATGCTAACGTCGGTACCAGCTGCGGGATGGTAATCCGCCAGAATTTTTCCCGCTCATTAGCCCCATAAAGGTCCGCAATTTGATAAAAATTGGGATCAATATTGCGTAACGCCCCCATCAAAATAACGATATTGAAAGCGAGTGAACTCCAAATCCCAAAAATGATAATCGTGGTGAGCGACATGGCGGGATCATCAATCCAGCTAGGTGCTGGCAAATGGAGGAAGCGCAGAATAAAGTTCAAAATCCCATAGTCACCGTTAAAGATATACCGAAAGACAATCCCAATCGCAATCGTGGAAGTCACATAGGGCATGAAGAACGTCGTCTCAAAAAAGTGTGCATGTTTAACCTTGTTGAAAATGAGCCAAGCCAATAACACCGAAATCACAAGCGCTAGAGGCACGCTAATCACGGTATAGAGGACCGTATTCTTCATCGCGAGCCAAAATTCTGGGTCCTTCATAATATACTGATAATTACTCAAGCCATTCCAGCTTAAGTTAATCAGCGGACCACCCTGAAAGCTCATGATAAAAGCCCGCAGAATTGGGTAAACGCTAAACAAGCCAGCAAGGACAATCGTAGGCGCTAAGAAGAGCCACGCTTTCGTTTGATTGGTTTTCATTAGTAAACGCGCGTTCCTTCCTGAGTGAAGAGAAAGACGCGATCCAAGCGCAAATCGAGTTGAATCGTATCGCCGGTCTTAATTGGTACTTCTAAATTAACGAGTGAACGCGCTTGTTGTCCATCGTGCATAAATTTCAAAATACGTTCACGCCCAATTAATTCGACATCGGCTACTTGCGCACGCAAGCGCCCGCTCGCTACCGGTTGAATATTTTCAGGACGAACCGATAATAGATAATCCCCATCAGGCAGATTTTGCTGCAACTTAGTCTGATCTAAATCAGCTAATGCAAGTTTAAAATCAGAACCCACCAGCTGCCCGTCAGTTAGCGTCACTTTAAAGTTATCAATGACCGGGTTTCCAACGAAGTTAGCCACAAAGTAATTACGGGGTTCTAAGTAGAAATTCTGCCCTAAATCAGCCTGCTGAATGCGGCCATCGTTAAACAGAATAATTTGATCCCCAATTGAAAATGCTTCTTCTTGATCGTGAGTCACAAATAGGGTGGTAATCCCCACGCTCTTGACTAGCGCCCGAATTTCTTCACGAATCTTAAGTCGCAGGCGTGCATCCAAATTGGACAACGGCTCATCCATCAATAAAATCTTAGGCTCTTGCACCAGTGCCCGGGCAATAGCGACTCGCTGTTGCTGACCACCAGATAATGAACCCGGCTTTTGATCGGCCAAATCAGTGATCTGCGTTAACGCCATATACTTATTGGCTTTTTCTGTTGCCACTGCCTTAGCTAATTTATGCTGGCCCACCGTCAATGGAAACATGAGATTTTGGCGGACGGTCATATGCGGATAAAGGGCGTAATTTTGAAAAACATAGCCGATTTGACGATCTTTGGGTGCAACTTTAAGCATGGATTTGCCATCAAAGCGGATGTCACCACTAGTTGGTTGGAGCAAGCCTGCCAACATGTTGAGCATCGTACTTTTACCACAGCCAGATGGACCTAGCAAACAGACTAAATCGCCCTTTTTGACGCTAAAGCTGACATCCTTTAACGCCTCATGGCCATTGTCATAGACTTTACGGAGATTTTTAACTACTACAAATTCTGCATCATTCATTCGTTTTTCACACCACTTTATCTTGAATTGGACTTGATAAGACTACTTTAGTTTAAGC
>JAKDPD010000023.1 GCA_030455605.1 Lactobacillus sp. | reverse complement strand
CTGTATGACCTGACGACTTATATAACTTTACAAGTTTGTCCTTGATTAGTCAAATATTGTTATTGTTTCCATTTAGCGTTATCAGAATGACAAAAAAAGCCATTTGGCGGTATTTCAAAGCAAAATGTACAGCTTTTTTAATGTTTTTTCTATTATATCTATGACAATTATGGCATAAACGAACGTTTGTCTATGAGAGCCACTGATTATTTTTTAAATTAAAATCCCATGGCAATGATCTAGCTCATGTTGAACCACTTCTGCAACAAAACCAGAGAGCTTTTGGGCATGTGGGATCCACTTTAAATCTTGATAAGACACGACAATCTCACGACAGCGTACTGCCTGTCGTTCGCCTGCTAAGGATAAACAACCTTCTGCAATTTGATATTGATCTTGTTTAAACGTTAACCGCGGATTGAGCATTATAATGGGAAGCATTCCAATATAACAAGCAATAATCTGTTTTTGACCACCAATCATATTCGCAGCTAAGCCTGCAGCATCACGCTTATGGGCAATTAATGTATCGCGTAAATCAATAGCTAGCAATAAGTCAGACGGCGTTGCTGTTTGCGCTGGTTGTACTAAAAAAACTGGGTCACTAATAATCGGCTTAACGCTCATACCCAAAACTCCTTCTATCGAAATCTCTACCTATAATCTTACTGGCAGCTATCAGCTAGGCAACCCACTTTTAATGAAGATTAGGACAAGTCAATTTCCAAAAGAATTGGACAATGATCCGCCCGCTCACCAGTATCAATCATTTCTGAACGAGTAACTTTGGCACTTAAGCGATTACTCGTTAGCCAATAATCAATCCGCCAGCCAGAATTGTTGGCCTTAGCTGTGCGCACACGCTGAGCCCACCAAGAATACACATCAGTTATCTGACCATGAACCGCTCTAAAAGTGTCGGTAAAGCCGGCAGCTAATAATGCCGTAAAGCCAGCACGTTCTTCATCGGTAAAGCCAGCCGAATGATGGTTATTAGCTGGATGCTTTAAATCAATCTCGGTATGGGCACAATTATAATCGCCGCTGGCAATGACTGGCTTTTTTAAATCAAGCTGATGTAAATAAGCGCGGTACTTTTGATCCCAAACTTGACGGTCAGTCAGCCGGGCTAATTGGCTACCCGCATTAGGCGTATAGACTTGTGTCACAAAAAAATTTGAAAATTCTAAGGTGATCATGCGCCCTTCGTCATCCATGGTAGCTGGAGCGCCAATTTTAGGGTAGCTAACCTTTGGTTCATATTCTTTACGGTAAAGATACATTGTTCCGGCATAGCCCTTGCGCGCCGGTTCTTCAGACGAACGCCAATCATACCGATACTCCGGAAATAATCCCGCTAAAACCTGTTGATGCTTTTTAGTCGGACCACTAGTACGTAATTTAGTTTCTTGAATTGCCACAATATCCGGTTGCTGCTGATGAATCGCGGTAAGCACTGCTCTCGTCTCTAGAGCTCGATCTGATATACCTGTTAAAGCAGCATTTAATGAATCAATATTCCATGAAATGAGTAACATCCTGTATCTCCTTAGTTAATGTCCTTATTTTACCTAATTTTGCTTAAAAGATATAATTTTTTTAAAAAACAAACCCTTTTGTGTTTTTCTGAACAAGCTCAAGTGTATAATAAAAGGCGGTTGTAATATTAAATTGTACGGAGGTTAAATTTTATGACAAAGATTTTTGCTTACGCAATTCGTAAAGACGAGGAACCTTTCTTAAATGAATGGAAGGATGCTAACAAGGATGTTGAAGTTGCTTACACTGATAAGCTTTTAACGCCTGAAACAGCTGCTCTTGCTAAGGGTTCTGATGGGGTAGTCGTTTATCAACAATTAGACTATACTGCTGAAACCTTACAAGCTTTAGCTAATGTCGGTGTGACTAAAATGTCACTACGAAATGTTGGTATTGACAACATTGATTTAGCCAAAGCCAAGGAATTAGGCTTTGAAATCACCAATGTACCAGTTTACTCACCAGATGCCATCGCTGAACATGCTGCTATTCAAGCAGCTCGTGTTTTACGTCAAGACGGCTTAATGGATGCTAAGATGGCCAACCGTGACTTACGTTGGGCACCAACTATTGGACGCGAAGTTCGTGACCAAGTTGTTGGAGTTGTTGGTACTGGTCATATTGGTCAAGTCTTCATGCGAATCATGGAAGGTTTCGGCGCAAAAGTTATTGCCTTTGATATTTTCCGTAACCCAGAACTTGAGAAGAAGGGTTACTACGTTGACACGCTTGACGACCTTTACAAACAAGCTGATGTCATTTCATTGCACGTTCCTGATGTCCCAGCTAACGTTCATATGATTAACGATGACTCTATCAAAGAAATGAAAGATGGCGTTGTAATCGTTAATGTTTCACGTGGTCCATTAGTTGATACTGATGCAGTAATCCGCGGTTTGAACTCAGGTAAGGTCTTTGGCTTTGTCATGGATACTTACGAAGGCGAAGTTGGTGTCTTCAATGAAGACTGGAAAGGTAAGAAGTTCCCAGATGACCGGCTTGCCAACTTGATTGATCGTCCTAACGTCTTGGTAACGCCACATACTGCTTTCTACACTACCCATGCGGTACGTAACATGGTTGTTAAGGCTTTTGATAACAACTATGCTTTGGTTGAAGGCAAGCCCGCACAAACGCCAGTTAAGTTAGATATGTGAGCTACTTTTCATTAGTTCAAAGCTAAGTAATCATCACAAAAGCACACGCACCTGTTAGACGAAAGTCTTCCAGCTGGATGTGCTTTTTTGATTTCCAAGCGTTTGTTAGCTGTTCCATGTGAAACAAATAGCATCTTATTCTAATTCCCTACCGACTAATGACTATTTTTAATAGCTAATTTTGGTCAGATTATTTATACTTTAGTGTTAAGTTATTTTTTATCAGTTAATGATAATCGTTACTAGTGGGGTATCGAAGTGAACACACGTGATCTACAATATTTTGCTTCACTATACGAACGACGTAAGTTTACAATCGTGGCAAAAATCTACGAAGTCTCAGAGCCAGCCATTTCACAGGCAATTAAACGCTTAGAAGACTCATTTGGTGTACAACTCGTCATTCGCGACCGCGTACATCACAGCATCCATATTACGCGAGCCGGCACGCTACTCTATCATCAAGCCCAAAGCATTCTAAATAATATTGATGTCGCGCGCCAAGAAGTCAGAGAGGCTGATCAAGAAAAGATTCGTTTTGGATTGCCGCCATTTTTAGGGACTGCCTATTTACCACAAATTACTAGGCAGCTTTCGAAGCATCAATTACTTAATCAGCTTGCCATCTCTGATGCTGGGTCAGCCGATCAACTGAGTAAAATTAGAGCTGGTGAACTTGATATTGCCTTAATTGGTTCCAGCAACTTGATTCTCGATCACCAATTGACAGTACAACACTTAGGTTCACGCCCATTTGTCATTGTGGTTAATGCCCAGAGTGAGCTCGCACAGCTTAAGCGGGTCCATTTTGCTGACTTAGCTCAATTTAAATTCATCAATCTGGGTGATGGCTTTGCACATCCAAGTGCTTTTAGAGAATTTGAGCGTCACTGTAACACCTATCCCAAAATCATTTTCCATTCACCTAGCGTTGAATGGGTTAAAAATATGGTTCGTCAAAATCTTGGAATTAGTTTCTTATGTGACGCTGCTGTACGTGACAATGATACTTCGCTCCAAAAAATTCAACTGCTTGATGGCTTACCTGTCAGTTTTAATATTTCACTAGTGACTCGTAGCAATTATCTATTCACTAAAAACGAGCGTTTGCTTTACGACATCATCGCTAATATGAAAATATAATCTGCTGCCAACACCAAAAAGCCCGTCACTAAAAAATAGTGACGGGCTTTTTTGATAGTATTTAACTCTAATTAAAGCGATTTGATATATTTATAACTTTGTTGACCTGCTTGACGACCATAGATAACCGTTTCTGCAATAGAGTTACCACCAATTCGGTTATTACCATGTAATCCGCCAGCAACTTCACCAGCAGCAAACAAACCAGCTAATGGGTGCCCTGCTTGATCCAAGACATGGGTTTGGGTATCAATCTTGACACCACCCATCGTATAGTGAACTGCTGGTGCAATATGAATGGCAAAGAATGGGCCTTGAACAATGGCCAAATCCATTCCCGTGGTTCGATGCCAGTCCACATCGCTTCCAGCCTTAACACATTCATTCCAGCGCGCTACTGTGGTTTGCAAATTCTCAGCATTAATATTAGCTTCTTTTGCTAAATCAGCTAAATTATCACCGTGCTTAACCAGACCGACTGCATCATAAAAGTCAATAGCTTTGACTTGTGCTCTGATCTTGCTGTCAAAGATAAGGTAAGCACCGCCTTCATACAAGTCATCAATCTTGGCAGTCACATTTTTACGGGTATCCAATTCATTAGTAAACCGTTCACCGGCCTTATTAACTAAAATGGCACCCTCGCCTCGAACTGCTTCACCAATTAAGAAAGTATGTGGAGTATCTTGTTGCACTGTTGGATGAACTTGTACTTGGTCCATATCAACGAGCGCTGCACCGGCTTGTTCAGCCAATTTAATCCCATCACCAGTTGCACCCGGTTGATTAGTGGTCTTATAGCCCTTTAAGTCAGGACGATACTTAAGGAGCATTTCAGGGTTAGCACCAAAACCACCCGTAGCTAAAATAACTGCTTTAGCGTTAACCGTACGGGTTTCATTTGCATGTGATACCACCACACCAGTAACGGTATCACCAGTTTTAGCAAGTTCAGTTACCTTAACATCACTGAAGATTGGAATTCCAGCTTTAGCAATCAACTTCAACAGTTCCGTCACTAAGAAACCACCAATTGGCGCCTTAGAAGCAGGACGATGTGTCCGATAAGTTGACATACCACCAGTAATCGTTAGCCCCGTTAAGTTGATACCATGATGTGCCAACCAATCGATAGCTAACGCACTATGATCTGTAAAGTAACGTAGCATTGCAGGATTATTTAAACCACCGCCGCCCTTTAAGGTTTCATCATAAAAATCATCCATGCTATCAACAATTTGATGATCAAGTTGAACTTGCGTTTCAGCGGCATTCATACCTGATGAGGCACGATTCGTATTCCCACCTAATTTAGGCATTTTTTCTAAAATAGCAACTTTTGATCCCAGTTCGTGAGCTTGTAAAGCTGCTGTTAACCCAGTACCACCTGAGCCAATAATGACTAAATCATAGCTGTCAGCGAGCTGACTCGCATCGGTCGTATTAAAAACAAATTTTGGCATGTTGATTAATCCCTTCGCTTATTTTTCGTTGGCATCAATATTAGTCATATTGATTGGCACAACCCATTCATCAAATTGTTCAGCGGTGACATCACCGGATTTAACGGCAGCTTCTTTCAACGAACTACCAGTACGTTGCGCAGCTTGTGCAATATGGGCACTCTTTTCATAGCCGATATGAGGTGATAAAGCGGTAACTGTCATCAAAGAACGGTTTACTAAAGTGGCCATTTGGGCTTCGTTAACAGTTAAGCCATGAATCATCTTGTCGGCAAAACCAGTCATCGTAGCAGTTAAAATTTCAGCTGATTCTAGAAAGGCATCAATCAGAACCGTCTTATAGACGTTCATTTCGAAGTTACCTTGTGATGAAGCTAAATCAACGACCACATCGTTACCCATAACTCGAGTAGCTGCCATCGTAATTGCCTCAGCTTGTGTTGGGTTAACCTTACCTGGCATGATTGAAGAACCTGGTTCATTAGCAGGAATATTTAATTCACCATAACCAGCACGTGGGCCTGAAGCTAAGAAACGAACATCGTTCGCAATCTTCATTAAATCAGCTGCTAAAGTCTTTAACGCACCATGAACAACGTTCAGGCCAGAATGGTTAGCAAGGCCGTAAAACTTATTGCCATCAGCCGTAAATTTCAAGCCATAAGCAGTGCTTAACTTCTTGGCAACCGCGTGATCCAAACCAGGCGCAGCATTCAAGCCAGTACCAACAGCGGTACCACCAATTGCTAATTCACCTAAAGTAGGTGCTAAAGCCTTCACATAACTTAAATCATGTTCTAAGGCAGCTACCCAGCCACTTACTTCTTGGCCAAAGGTCAATGGCGTTGCATCTTGTAAGTGCGTCCGACCAATCTTAACCACACGCCAATAAGCGTCTTGCTTAGCCTTAAGTTCTGCAATTAAATGCGTCAAAGCCTTATCCAAACGCGCAACTTCTTGAGAAGCAGCCACGTTCATAGCTGTTGGGAACGTATCGTTAGAAGATTGCCCATGGTTAACATCATCATTTGGATGAATAAAAATATCGGGGTTTAATTTGTGGCAAAGGTGCGCTACCACTTCGTTACAGTTCATATTAGTTTGCGTACCTGAACCAGTTTGATAAATCACCAATGGAAAATCTTGGCGTAATTCCGTATCTGGTTGCGCAAGTAATTGGTCGATTGCTTTAATGATCAGTTGTGCTTTTTCAGCCGGCTCTTCACCTAATTCTTCATTAGCTTCAGCGGCTGCTCGCTTTAAGTTCAGTAAAGCACGCACAATTTCAAGGGGCATCTTCTTGCCTGCCTTAAAATTATTACGGCTACGCTCTGTCTGAGCACCCCATAATTTATCTGCTGGAATCTTTACTTCACCAATAGTGTCTTCTTCAATCCGGTATTCAGTCATGATCTGGCCTCCATTATTACCGATAACGCGATATTTTAATTTACAAACTCCACGTTTCTTATCATATCGGGTCAGATATTTTATAGTCAAAGGCATGATTCACGATAAGTATTTCTTATATGCATCCGTTCAGTCAGCATGATAGTTGCTTTCATGACATTTGCTCATTTTGCTACAAATTTTTGAAATAAAAAAAAAGCCGACTTTCGTCGACTCCCTCTTTAAAGATAATGACACGTTTACCAAATGCCAATAACCTTCATCCATAAAGCACCGATCAACCCGAAGATTAATAGATATAATGGTGCCATAATCGCATTATTCTTCCACCAATCTTTTTGCTCAACATAGCCCAAGCCATAAACAACTGGTGCTGGACCACTAGCATAGTGAGTCGTTGAACTCATCGCTGTATTACCAAAACAAAGCAGCATTGCGGCTAGTAGTGGTGGTACATGTGCGGAAACTGCAATTCCGAGCATTGCTCCGAACAAAGCCGTTGCCTGTGCAGTTCCACTAGCAAATAAATAATGGATATAAACATAAAAGACTAGGATAATCGCCATGACCCAGCCCCAAGCCAGACCGTTCATCGCACCAGCTAAAGCCTTAGATAACCATGGGATAAAGCCAAGCGTATTTAATTCGCCAGCCATGAAGATTAAAATTGAGAACCAGAGAATAACGTTCCAAGCGCCTGTCTCTTGTAAAATATCCTGAACACTTAGAACACCACTAACGAGCATTAATGCAACTGCTAAGAAAGCAACCCAAGTAGCATCAAGTCCGATGAAGCTAGATAACATCCACAATACTAAAGCAGTCAAGAAGACGCCTAACATCATCTTTTCACTTAGCTTCATTGGGCCCATATCAGCTAATTCTTTTTCAGCCCATGAACGCGCATGAGGAGTCTCTTTAATCTCAGGTGGATATAACTTGTAAATAATAAATGGCACAATAACTAACAAAATTAGCCCTGGAACAATCGCAGCTAAGAACCAGGTAAACCAACTAATGTTAATTCCCATTTGTTTAGCAATCGCAACTGCAACTAGGTTAGGGGCGTAGGCCGTCATAAACATACCTGACGTCACAATGTTAATGTGATATTCTGCAAAAAGTAAAAATGAACCAATCTTACGTTGTGTCCCAGTTTTAGGATCAGAGCCGTAAGCCTTAGCTAAAGATTGAATAATCGGAACCACAATCCCACCACAACGCGCAGTGTTACTTGGCGTTGCTGGAGCAGTAACAAGGTCAATAGCTTCCATCGAATAAGCCAACCCTAAGGTTTTTTGACCAAACAGCTTAATAAATTGCAGCGCAATTCGGTGACCTAAACCAGTCTTGATAAAACCACGCGATAGCATATAAGCTAGCGCAATCATCCACACCGCTGCATCACCAAAGGCAGTCATAGCTAGCTTCATTGGTGCCACGCCCAAGATAACGGTTAAGACCAAGCCAATGATAGCGACCCCGGCAATTGGTAATGGCTTCGTAATACAACCCAGAATTGTGGCCACAAACAGGGCCAGCAAATGCCAACTGATCACTGAAACACCAGCTGGGCGTAATGGGGTAAAGAACCAAAATAACAGTCCTATTACCACTGGGACGATAAAGCCCTTGTAGTTAACTTTCTCGAGTTTCATATATAAACTTTCCTTCCAAGAATGTATTGAACATAAAAAAACTGAAACAAATAGACAATAACCAATGGCTATCGCATGAAACTTCAGTAACTTGGTGGAGTTTGTAAATTTTTGACCCATTCGGGCTAAGCTGTATTATAGGCTTTTTTATTGAATCTACCAGTCTTTTTTAGCATTTACAGCAAAAGAGACCTACTTTCGTAGGACTAATCAAGCAGAAATACTTAAAAATTAGTTTTATCAGGGTCAACAGCTGCCCCCGCAACTCCCCGGAGCTGATCAAGTTGTTTCATAGCTGCTGCGTCTAAAGTGAAGTCAAATATCTCAGTATTGGCTTTAATATATGCTGGATGGACAGACTTCGGTAATGGTAAAAAGTCATGTTGCAATGACCAGCGAATTAAGACTTGGGCTGGTGTCTTGCCGTAATGTGATGCCACTTGCTTAACCGTCTCATTGCCAAGTAGTCCACCAGTTCCTAGTGGACTGTAAGCTTCAACTAACATACCTTGCTGACGACTATAAGCTACCGTCTCGGACTGCATGTCACTCGGATTTACCAATAGCTGATTAACTGCTGGCTTAATTTCAGCAGTCTTAAGCAAAGCATCAATGTGATGCTTGCGGAAATTAGAAATCCCAATGGCTCTAATCTTGCCTGCTTTAACTGCCTCTTCCATAGCACGCCAACTCTCAGCATTTAACTCAGCCCAATTATCACGCATGGCAGCTGGGTTAGGCCAATGAATCAAATATAGATCAAGATAATCCAAACCTAACTTCAAAAGACTCTCATCAATGCCTGCCTTAGCTCGATCGTAGCCATGATCTTGATTCCAGAGCTTAGTCGTCACAAACAACTTCTGACGATGAATACCAGCTGCTTTAATTGCCTTACCCACGCTTTCCTCATTGCCATAGATATGCGCGGTGTCCAAATGACGATAGCCGCTGGCAAGTGCTGCCTTCACTGCAGTTTCAGCTGTCACGCCAGCTGGTGTTTGCCATGTTCCAAAGCCCACAATTGGAATAGCCACACCATTATTAAGCTGATAAGTCGTCGTTAATCCCTGTTCCATTTGCTACCTGCTTTCTGTGTTCTTTTCTTACTTCTAGTAAGTACTATACCAAATATCAAATTAAACTAAGTTAAATATGCTTGTGAAGTGATCCAAGTAGTTCAATATTTTTTCGCGAACGCGGAATGTGTTAGAATACGACTATCAATAATTTCTTACTAGGAGGGATCATCATGTTAGCTTTATTACTAATTTTCGGCTTAATCTGGCTCTTTTTTAAGCTCGGTCTCGGCTTATTACATCTATTTGTAACCTTAATCCTAATTGGTTTAGTATTCGCTTTTATCTCATATTTATTGATACCACTACTCGTATTGCTAGTCATTGCCGGACTTGGCTGGTATCTGATTCATTTATAAAAAAAATAAGTCACAGTAATTATTACTGCTGACTTGTTTTTTTATTTCCCAGGAAATAATTACATTTTAGGCTTAAAATCATGTTGCATTAACTTAATTAATGCCTCATAGGTATCTACTTCAAATAAGGGGCGCAACTTTAAAGTGTTCTTGCGATGGCGATGATTATACCAAATACTATCAAAACCATAATCAGATGCGCCCAAAATATCAGATTTCAGGCCATCGCCAAAAAACAGTGTTTCCTCGGGGCCAAACTTAGCATGTTTAAAAAAATAATCAAAGATTCCTGCCTCTGGTTTTTGAAAATTGGTCTCTTCACTGACGACAATCAAATCAAATGCATCCTCAACCCCTGCATTGCGTAGCCGTCGATGTTGCATTACTGTTTCCCCATTACTCAAAATAGTCAGACTATAGCCTTGCCGCTTAGCGTAGCGCATAAAATCACGGGCGCCTGGAAGCAATTCATGACATTGTCCAAAATATGACCGGTACTCTTGCATAACACTTAGACCATCAACATTAAACCCCAAGCGTGCTTTTAAAAAGTCATGCCAAGTACATTGACTTAATTCCTCATATCCAATTTTTCCTTGCTCTAGCTGGCGCCACAAGCCTTGGCTCCAAGTATGATACTGCTTCTGCAATTCTGGCGTCAGACGCCAGTGATGGCGGTTAAACAAGCGGTGTACGGCATAATCTTCAGTCTTGTTCGCATCAATTAAAGTATCATCAACATCTAAAATGATTTGTCGATATTTCACGTGGTGAGCTCTCCCTGTTCTTAATAAAAAGTAGCATTCTTTGTTTTAACGGCTACTAAAAATGGTTAGTTAAATCGCACTTATTAGTATAGCGCGCTCCACGCGCTGATCGCTAGTCTAGTAGCTCTGGTATTAACTAAAAATTAAACTAAAAGACCAAACCGCACGGATTTGGTCTTTTGATGAACAACATTACCAGCATTAATTACTAGGACGTAGCTTTTCTAACACTTCAAGTGTCTGCACACTATGATCAAATTGTGCATTGATATTAGCCGTTTGGTGATTATCAAGCCACTGAACAAACTGCCTAAACTCTGGAATCATCCGATGGCTAGTCTGGTTGAAATTACGCGTTTCAACTTGACCATCTGGATATTGCACCGAAAACGATGTGATTTCATTCAGCTTACCGTTAATAACAATGGTGCCTTTTTCTGTTTCAAGATAACTCTGCGTATCAGCATAAGCGTCTTTAGCAGCAACTAACACAGCTACCGTGGTTGGATAATGTAAAATGACCACACCAGAAGTATCCGTCCCCTGTTGCATATTAGGATAATACGTTGCTTGATCAGGCTTTCCTAATAAATCAACCGCTAAATGCAGATTGTAGATACCTAAATCCATCAAGGCACCGCCGCCTTTTTCAGGATCAAATACTGGCAAAATATGACCTGCTTTAAACGCTGCATAAAGACTCGATAATTGCGTATAATTTAGACTAACCAAGCGCACTGGGCCGAGAGTTGCCAATTTAGTTTTAAGTGCTTGATAGTTTTCAAGATATAAATTAGTGATGGCTTCAATCAAATAAACTCGGTGCTCATCAGCGAGTTGCTTTAGTGCTCGTGCTTCTTGTGCGCGGTAAACTAGTGGCTTTTCACAAATCACATGCTTACCAGCTAAAATAGCAGCTTTTGATAATTCATAATGCAGACTATTGGGAACCGCGACATAAATTGTATCAACTGTAGCATCTGCTAACAGTTCAGCAGTATCACGATAAATATGCGGAATTTGGTATTTTTCTTGTAGTTTCTGTGCGACTGGCCAACTCCTTGCTGTCGTCGCTAAAGCACCGATTTTCAAACCAGGAACTTGATTCGCAATAGTTAAAAAATCATGGACAATTTTGCCTGAACCGATAATGCCTAATTTCATGACGATCATCCTTTCCGACTAGCTAAAAACTGTTACACGTGAAACAGCTATCTCACATTTACCGCTGCTCTGGTATTCACATAACCGACCCATTTGTTGCCTGTCAATGTGTAAAGTGAGTAATATTGCGCGCCATTAGCATGACGATAATAATATTTAGCGAAAAATCGGCGCTGATAAATCTTCCGCGACTGTTTTTTCCAGCTAAAATTCCGATAAAGCACATATTTCCTGCTAGTGATTTTTACACGATGCCCATAACGATGAGCTGAACCAACCAATGAGGTCCGTTTTAGTCCCTTTACATTGAGATAGCCGACCCACTTCTTACCACGAACTGTATAAAGAGAGGCGTACTTACTGCCACTCTGAGTGGTATAAAAGTAGCGCACCATAAAGGTCTGGCCATAGGTCTGTGTAGCAGCCTTCTTCCAATAGAAATTACGATAAAGGCGATATTTTCTGCGTGAAATTCCTTTCATAGCTTGCTTCACAGCCACTCGTTGTTTGATTTTTGCGTGTGGCTTATCTCGATACTTAAAACGAATCGTGACTAAGCCAGCCGTTTTACCTATTACTTTTCTAGTCTTAGAAAGAGCTGTATATCTATTAACTTTAAGTGGGGAAATTTTGACTTTCTGGCCGAGCTTTAATCGCCGATACTGCATTGGTCGAATTAACTTACCTTGCTGATCGACATACTTGATTCTAGTCAGTTGTAAACCGCGCTTGTTACCAATCGCCTTTTGATAAAATTTCAAAGATTGTAATGGGTGTCCTTGTGCATCAAAGAGTGTGTTATTGTCCCAAGATGAGCCACCCCACGTTGGTTTACCATGGAAGA
Organism: Lactobacillus sp.; assembly: GCA_030455605.1. Taxonomy (GTDB): domain Bacteria; phylum Bacillota; class Bacilli; order Lactobacillales; family Lactobacillaceae; genus Lactobacillus. The sequence continues at coordinate 7,624 of JAKDPD010000023.1, read as the reverse complement.
ATAGATCGCCATCTGGTAAATAGCCCTGGGCAGGACTGGCAATCCAGCCACTACCATACTTCTCAGCGGCATTAGCATCAGCTTGCCAATTCTTCCAGCCTGGAACAACTGGAATCCAAGCAGGTTCCCAATAAAAGGCACCTAACCCATTTGTAGCTGAATTGTTCATTAAAGTCTGGTCATTGCCGCAAGCTGATCAGCTTGCCCTTGAGGGCTAATCTTATAAGGATGTGGCATAACAGTATCTGAGCCAATATTATTGGCAGTCCCATCAGCATTCTGCAGGGTATGTGGCCAAGCGGTTTCCAAAACCACAAATAACTTGCCATAACGAGCAGCCAAATTTTGAATATCGTGTAATCGCTGGGTTGTATTCCACCAGAACGGATAAAATGACGTTCCTAAAACATCATAATCAACCCCATCACGCTTCCAATCATTCATAATCGTTTGGTATTTAGCGACATCCGGTGATTCCAAATGAAAGGCCACTAAGGCCTTAGGGGCAGCACCACGGGCCCCTTTAACGCCAGCTTTCAAGTAGCTATCAAGTAGCTGGGACTGACGCTTATTTTTCCACACTTTAGTCCAGTCAGTACCCCAAATCCCAATGGCACCTTTAGTAATCTCATTACCAACTTGCACCATGCCAACTTTAACGCCAGCATTCACAAACTGCTTTACAGTTTGATAAGTGAAATCTTGGACATGTTGCCGCATTTTAACATGATCAGCTACACCTGCCTTCCAAGCCTTAGGTAAAATCTGTTTACCAGGATCAGCCCAGCTGTCTGAATAGTGGAAACACAGTAAAACTTTCATCCCATACTTAGTGGCTTCTTTAGCAATTTGAAGGTCAGTGACAACATCGTTATTACCCCCACCATAATACTTACCAGCCGCATTTTTAGGATCATTCCAAATACGCAGCCGTAGATAATTAACGCCATTGTCATGTAAGACTTTCATTAACGGCGTTTCTCGACCTTTGAAATCATAATACTTAACACCTGCATTTTTAAGGGCTAGATACGATGAAGCATCCACTCCGCGGATATCATTAGCGGCTAAATTAGCAATTGGCTTAATCTTAGACACTTTCGTGCGCATCCCCGCATCTGTGCCATCGCGCCAAGGATTACCGGTTAAATCAGTCGCAACACCTTTCGCCGTATTAAAGACTGCAAGTGAATGTTCGGGATAACCATCGGCAGCAAACAAACTCGTCCAGCTACCAGCAGAGATAGCATCATCAAGTATAATCCCCCCAGCATTCTGAGCGTTTACGGTACTGGCAAGCAACTGATAAAATATTAGCGGTTTGCTTAGCAACGCTGGCCGTCTTATCATTGGATTGCTTTGCAAATTTAACGCCGGAAACTACCAATTGCTTATCAGGTGCTACTTGTGCGAATTGATCGCGTAGCTTTGCAATATCAGCGTTAGTCTCATCCGTGGGATAAACCGTTAAACCTAAAATATTATACTTAGCCTGCACTTTTCCTAATGCTTGCAGTACCCATTGGAAATCATTTACCTTCGGTGTCGCAAATCCGAGGGCTACCTGAGTATGACTATCCAATTTGGTCACAACTTGAGAAAGTTGGGCCATATCGTAGTAGCCATTCCATTCATTAGTATCATTTCCCGTTAAACCTAAGAAATTATAATTAACATCATGACCAATCGTTACCATATCCGGTTGAGCAGCAGCAGCCTTCAAACTCATGAGTGTCTTTTCAGTGTAGTTTTTAGCTGTATCAAGCAATTCAGCAGGCTTTAACTGTTGCCATTTAGTGGGTAAAGTTTGGGTTTTGGCATAAGTCATTTCATCCGAGTAAAGTAATACAACATTCGTCTTTAACCCAGCCTTTTTAGCAGCGGCAAGCGTCTTAGCAGCACTGTCCAAGCTTAAAGTTTTTTTGTTATTAGACGCGGGATCAACTGCGACCTTAACACTAATGGTGTTTACACCACAATTCTTCAAAAAAAGCATTAGTGCTTGGCTAGTTCCTAGCGCATCCCCTTTAAAGTTATAGTATTGCTTCTGGTAGTCAGTTAAATACTGCTGATACTCTGACAAATCTAGCCCCATAACCGTTTTCGATGTCAAATTTGCAATGAGTTTGACCGTCTGTGCTTGCGAAGTCTCAGTTGGTGCAGCTAATGCTTACGCGGGTAAACTGAGCGTATTTCCCACTAACATGACTAAACTTAAGGTAGAAATAGCTAGCATGCGACGATACTTTGATTGTGTCATAATTTCCTCTACTTTCAATCCCACACAATTGGATAATCGGTGATTAGCAGCTAACTTAATCAATTAAAGTATCACCACCATACCCCATGGTAGCGTACTCAAAAAGGAACGAACTGTCTACCTAAACAGCTCGTTCCTTTTAAAATAAAATCATAATAATCTTGATCTTTAACGCTTATTTAGCGTCTTTAGCATGAATCCACAGATTTTTGCCGACACCATACCAAACGACACCGTCAACTTGATAAGCAGCCGAAACCTTCACTTTAGCGTGCTTCTTTAATGATTTACCAGTTGCCTTTCGATTGAAACCATATCCACGATAAAGCTTCGTCATACGTTTAATTCGAACATGCTTCGGATGTGAGACTTTGGTAATCCCATTATTAGTCGCTGATGCTTTAATCCAGCTCTTTTTACCTAACTGGTACCAAACAGTCTTACCCACCTTCAGTGCTTTTAAAACTTTGACTGTCGTCTTAGCTTTCAGCTTCTTACCAGTGGCTTTTGCATTAGCACCATAATCATCATAAACGGTCGCACCAGCCTTTGCCGTGACTTTAACCCGTTTAGCACTCTTAACTGCAGTGACATGGTCATAAACAAAGGTAACAGTTTTGGCAGCCTGAGTTAACTTACCACTCGTTTTACCACTAGCATGATTATATTTATAGTGAGCAATCGTGATTGGCTTTACATTAAAGTGATCATCAACATTACCACTAACCACTTGGCTCTTAGCCAATTTTTTACCAGACTGATCCACGTAGTTGACCGTCAAAGAACCGGCTTTAGCAGGATGGGTTTCTGTAGGTACTGTCGCGTCAGCATTCTTTTCATTGTAGCCCCAATCAAGCACTGCTACTTGGAATGTCTTAGTGGTTGCATTGGTAATATCAAACTTGAATGTCTTTGACTTGTTTTTGCCTTCAAGGTTAGCTGCTGCAACTGGTTGATCTAAATCAGTCTTACCAGCATTAACCGCATACAGTCTAGCAGCCATCAAATTTTCATTATCTGTTGCCGCTACATTCAAATAAGTCTTACCGTTTTCATGTGAAACATAAGCTTTTTGAACATCTGGTGCAGTGGTATCAATATTAAACTTGAAGCTAAAGCTATCCCGCTTATTTTGGCTCTTAGCTGTACCATTGTAAACAGGTGTCGTCTTAGCAGTATAAGTATACTGACCATCTGGCAGAGCTTTGTTTTGACTATCCAGACCACTAAACGGTGCAGGATTAGATGAAGTTAACCATTTGCTAGCCGTTGCGTAATAGAACGACTTAGGAACATCAGTTTCAGAATCGGAGTAGACTTCTTTCCCGCTGGCATTCTTAATCGAATATGAATTAAGCTTCGAAGCCCGTAATTGCGCCAAACTGAAGTAATCAAGGCTGTCATAATAGCCATCACCATTTGGTGATAAAGTAGCTTCATCTTCAGTCACTTCTTGCTGATTATTATCAAATAAGTTAAGCCCTAGGTCGATGTCCTGATCATTACCGCCAATCTTAAAGACTGAACCAGCTTCAGTGTAGGCATGTGATGAACTGCCACTAAGCCATGAGCCGCCATCAACCATTGGTGCTTGATTCCAATCGCTATAAAAGGCTAAAAATGGAATGGACAAATCTGGCGTATCAGAATCACTACTCTTTAAGCCAACAAAACCTTCAACATACCCACCATTGGTAAACTTCTGGTCAAGATAGGCCTTTGTCTGATCACCGAGCGTATAAGTGACTGAAACCTTCTTATCTTCATAAGGTGCAACTTCAATCGTATTATCGCCAGACCAATCACCTTGTGCAGCTTGATCGGAAGCAGCCATATAAGTCTGACCATTCACCGTCTTAGTATTAGGAACCAGTGCCGTGCCTTTAGTTTCATACGTGAGTGCCTTATCCGTCATATTCTTGATATGGAAACTCATGGTATAGCTACCGCGTTTAGCTGGATCATCACCTAGATTCAAGAGTGGTTTGCCCGTTTCGGTGTCTGTATACAGGTAAGCCGGTGAAGTGGTTGCCTTGGCAATATTGGCTAACCCGGCGCCTTGCCGTCTTGGTGAGACAATGGCATTACCGTTTGCATCTTTAATAACTTGCGCAGTACTTAGGAGCAAGTCATTAGCAACTTTTTCTTTACTATCATTATTTTGAGATGGGAATTGTTCATTTAAATATTCCTTCATCAAAGCTGCGAGTCCTGCCATATGCGGTGAAGCCATGGAGGTCCCGCTCATGTTAGCGTAAGAATTAGCCTTCTTTAATTGCGTTGGCACAGATGACCAAATATTCCCACCAGGTGCCGTAATTTCTGGTTTCAATTGTAAATCAGGCGTGACACCTTCACTGGAGAAATCAGAAATTTGACCAGCAGTCTTGGTATTTGCGGTCACATCTGGTGTTGCCACTGGCGTTAGTGTCTTATCACTAGCATCCAGTAACTTTTTGCCGTCTGCTTGAGAAATAAATGCAGCTGGTAAAGACTTGGATGATACGGCAGTAGCCATATTAATTAAGGACGGTTCATCCGTATTGTCATAAACCAAGATAGCCTTGGCACCAGCAGCTTTAGCATTGGCAATCTTATCCGTAAAGGCTAAGCCACCTCTTTGTACCAGTGCTACCTTATCTTTAACGTCAACTTGCTTAAAGTCATCAGGCGTCCCATTACCCGGTACGACAACATAAGCCAATGACGAATCGGTCAACGTCGTAAACGAGTTACTGGTATCAGCATAGAAAATTTTCTGATCACCTAACTTAAAATAGTTAGCATAATTTTCAGTATTATCAGCTGAAGCAACGGAAGTTGCACCTAAATAGGTACTTGGCGAACCGACGATACCATCATCTGGTTCAGAAGCTAGTGGCAAGTCCGTTTTACTGGTATTATGCTGGGAAGCATTCGTATCATTCCCAGCCGAAATCATCACGTTCACACCACTGGTGCGCAAGTTACTGTAAACCTGATTCATTTGTGCATCTTCAATGTTGGTGAAACCAGCAGGAGAGCCCAAACTCATGTTGATGACATCAACGCCAAGCTTGTAAGCATCGTCTAATGCGGCCAAAATATTGGCATCAGTCGCACCAGTTCCCGTGTCATTAAAGACTTTCATCGACACCAATTGCGCTTGTGGGGCAACCCCGCGGAAGACAACTTTGCCTTCCCCATTAACTTCATCCCCAACGGCAATCCCAGAAACATGCGTCCCATGATCAAGATTAGCAGCATCATCTTGGCTACCTGGATTCACATTGGTATCATTATTACCATAGTCAAAAGTATAAGGTACCTTTGCAGAATGATAAGTCGCATCAGCAGTCGCTGCCGCATCACGCGTATGCGCCGACAATAGTGGGAAAACTTTGGCAATACTTGCTTCAGTTAATTTAGCAGTTGCTTGATTCGTCGCAAAAGCCGGATGGCTCGTATCAAGCCCGGTATCCAAGACTGCAACTACCGTTCCAGCGCCTTGGTACTTAGTACTGTCACTAAGCCCAACCATTTGCTCGTTACTATTAACAGCACTATCACCATCACCCTTTAGGGTTGGCACAGCCGCATAAGTCGCTGAGACAAAAGCCGTCTTAACATTAGCTAACTTCTTGATTTTAGCTAAATTCTTATATTTGGACGTTACAGCAAAACCATTAAAGACATTCGTATATGAGTAGCCAAAACTAGCATCATGATCAATTTTATCCGAAATTTGGCTCTTCAAACTGGTTTGACTAGCCTTCAAATCAGCAGCTTGATCAGTCGTCTTGTTAAGACTATACGCAGCTTTATTGTTCCGGTTCGCAAATCGATATTTAATTAATGGATTTTGATTTAACTGGACAATGATTTTAACTTTTTGATCAGGCTGGAACCGACTGGTCGTATGACGTTTCTTTGCATGCTTCAAGTACTTCGCTAAGGTCTTATTAACAAGTCGCTTATTTGAAACCTGCAATTTAACACTATGTGTGGTCCCTTTATTTGTGTTGGCACTAACAACACTAGGTCCCAGACCAGCAATTTGGCCGGCCAGCAAAACCGCGAGTAAGACGCGGCTCCCCCAGCCTCCATTTAGGTGTTCATGTTTCATATATTCTTTCCTCTCCTCACAAGATAATAATATAATTCTAATAGGGGTCTTATAATAAGTCAACAAAATTTAATAGTTATTTAAAAAACGCACTATAAGTGTCATTATTTTATCTTATTTTTCATAAGTGACCAGTATTATCACATACAGCATCAAAAAAGCATAATAGTTCTTCTTACATGCATAAAAATCTATTTAAATCTCTTTTTTATATCATAACAATTGAGCAGCTCATCCATAGTGATCTCAATAGCATGCGCAAAATGCTTTGTCATTTTTTATTTGTCCCCTATTATGGATAAACGAATTCGTCTATGCTTATTCACACATAATGATATTATATTATCAGAAAAGTAAATCGAATTTTCAGAATTTATTTCCTCAAGAAAATTTCCACTTTTTTTGAAAACAAATAACTAAAAATACTAACTACTGTATTGAATTAATAAAATCAAAAAAAGCGAACGAAGATCAGACTTCATTTGCTTCTAAATCAACTTGAGTTAGAGATATATCAAGTTTGTTAACTAAATAGGATATAACATTCGTCGATACAGCTTTTGCTAGCAAAACCGGTACAGCATTTCCGATTTGTTTATATTTTTCATTTAGCTTATTATTTTCCTTAACATTGCTTTTATCACCATCTGAAAACTCAAACCAATCAGGAAATGTTTGTATTCTTGTACATTCTCGAACTGAAAGGCGTCTATTTAAATCACCTTGGAAAGCCCATTTTTCTTTTGAAATTTTTTTCATTGGTTCACCACCTGGATATTGTGGAGCTTGCCTGCCAGATGCCTGAATAGTAAATGAAACATCATTCCAAGATTTTTTACGGTTTCTAGACATATACATTGAACTATAATCACTATCAAAAACGTCTTTTGGATTAATAGGTAAATCTCCTATAGCATCCTTTAAAGTTACTAGGTGCGCTTGTAGAGTTCCAGTTATGGGTAATGGATATTCATATTTGTATTCTTGGTGAATATCATTTCTAACACCTACAATAAAAACACGTTTTCTAGATTGAGGAACTTCATAATTTTTTGCATTCAGTAGCTGAACTTTAACATAATACCCAGCTGCTGCAAAGTCTTCTTTAATCTGCTTAAGTACTTGTCCATGGGCCATTGTCATCAGACCTGTAACATTTTCAGCAATAAATATTAAAGGCTTAGAATCCATTAGAGCTCTAATATAATAGAGTTACTGCGAAACATCTGCTATAATCTTAAATTATGAAATACGAAACA
>JAKDPD010000022.1 GCA_030455605.1 Lactobacillus sp. | reverse complement strand
CTGTATGACCTGACGACTTATATAACTTTACAAGTTTGTCCTTGATTAGTCAAATGTCAGTTTAAGTTCGTTATTCATAAATTAATTGACTAAAATGGTTAATCATAATTATAAATTTGATTTTTTTAGTCTATAAAGCCTTGAAAATATGATTATTTGCAAGGGCAGTTCTGTAAATGGCGAACTTTAGTAGCTGGCATTAAACAATAAAAATTCAAAAAATCTACCGATGGCTATTTGATCGTTGCGCCAGCTTAATTTGGGCCGGCAAAGGACGTCATTAAAGACCTCATATGATAATAAACTTCAGCTGTTTCAACCACACAACCGCGTTTCAACCAATCAATAAGATACACAAATAGATAGTTAGCTAATACCCGTAATTGCGCATATTCTTGTTCCGTCTCACACTCTTGGTGTTCTAACACCAACAGCACCCAGTGTTCTTGCAGAGCAAGATAACAATCATCACGGTGTCCAAGTAATCGCAACAAATTCGCATATAATACTTGTTCTGCTGCTAGTTTTTCTAAAGTAACCAACATCTGTGCTTCTTGTGACCAACGTTTAGGCGCACAAAGCTCGTAGTCATTTCTCGCTTTAGCACTTCAACATACAATCCCTCAATATCAGGGTAATGCCAATACAGCCAGCCACGAGACACCTTGGCAACTCGGCAAAATTGAGTAACGGTTAAACGATCGACTGGCTTTTTTCCCAATAGCACTCTTAGTGTACTTTTTTCATCGGTCAGTTTCATGCTTTTCTCCTTAAGTGTGAGCGGTTTTATTGAACTTAAGTAGGATATCAAAAAAATAATATTTAAGCAATACCAACCGCTCACTTTATCAAAAGAAAAGATCGACATAAATAAAAAAAGCAGTCAAGGACTACTTTTTTTATTTAACTCTATTTAAACATGATAGCGACGACGTAATTCGCGCTCTTGATCATGGCGTTTCAAAGTCTCGCGCTTATCGTATTGCTTTTTACCTTGACCGACTCCTATCAGTACCTTTGCAAACCCCCGTTTCAAATAAACCTTGAGTGGGACAATCGCAATCCCAGCCTCAGACTGAGCTTTAGCCAAATGAGCTAATTCATTTTTATGCAATAGCAGGCGCCGCCGACGCAGTGGTTCATGATTATAACGGTTGCCTTGCTTATATTCACTAATATGAACATTCTCTAAGAAGGCGGAGCCATTAATTATCTGCACGTAACCATCTTTTAAATTAATTCGACGTGCCCGGACCGATTTGATTTCAGTCCCGGTTAGTGCAATCCCAGCCTCATAGGTTTCCTTGATAAAGTAATCATGTCCGGCCTTTTTATTTTGCGTAATTAAATTGGCATTATTTTCTTTCATGACAGTTCATCCTAATGTTTATGGGAAGTCTTCTGATTCCCAGGTCGCCTACCACCACGATTGCCAGCATTGAACGGGCGCTTCCCAAAGTTTTTATGGCCTTGATTACGGCGATCAGGACGCTGACCAACACGCCAGTTTCCTGGATGTGACGGACGCCCATTGCCGCGGTCATGTTGCGAGCGCTTAGGCGCATTGGGGTCATAAACCTCAAAATCAAGCTGGTGCTGAGTAACATTTGCGTTAATTAATGTAACCTTTAGCGGCATCCCAACCTTATATTGCTTGTGGGTACTGCGACCAGTTAGCGTCAGACTCTTTTCCTCATAACTATAAAAATCATCCGTTAAGTTCGAAATATGAATCAGACCTTCAACCGTATTGGCCAATTGGATAAACATCCCAAAACTCATCACCGATGCCACGACTGCATCAAAATGATTACCAACTTGATCCGCCATGTACTCTGTCATCTTCAAATCATTTACTTCACGCTCAGTATCAATGGAGCGGCGTTCTTGGGTTGAAGTTTGATCAGCCACTTCAGTGAGGTAACTACTAAAATGCTGCTGAGTTGCCGGGCCTAAATCATGTCCATAAGCTTGAATCATACGGTGAACCATTAAGTCAGAATAGCGCCGAATTGGTGACGTAAAGTGGGTGTAGTAAGTCGCTGCTAACCCAAAGTGCCCTAGTGGCTCTTCTGAATAATGTGCTTGCTTCAAGCTGCGAAGCATCATCATTTGTACCACGGCTTCTTCTGGCGTCCCTAATGTCTTGGTAACGACGTGCTGTAAATCAAGTGGCTTAACATGATTAGGATCAGCCTGAACATCTAAACCAAAGGCGGAACAAAACTCAAAGAAATTCTTAATCCGATCGCCGTCTGGTGTTTCATGCACACGGTATAAAAATGGCACATGCTTACGATAGAAGTCTTCAGCAACGGTTTCATTTGCCATCAACATAAAGCTTTCAATCATTTTTTCAGCGGTGCCACGGTTGTGGAGCACAATATCTAATGGCTTGCCCTGAGCATCCACTTTAATCTCAGCTTCTGGTTCTTCAAAGTCAATGGCACCTCGATTATGACGTTTTTGATACAGTGCCTCATGAAGTTTAGCCATGTCAAGTAACATGGGACGCAACTTCACATATTTGTCCTCTAATGGTGCGGTGTTATTCGGATCGATTGTTTGATTAACTTTGTTATAGGTCATTCGGCCATGTGATTTCATGACCGCTGGATAAATCTTGTAACCCACGCGCTCACCAGCTGGTGTAATTTCCATATCACAAGAGAGCACTAGTCGCTCCACACCTTCATTCAGAGAACAAATCCCATTTGATAAGCGGAATGGTAGCATCGGAATGACCCGATCGACCAAATAGGTCGAATTACCACGTGCAAAGGCTTCTTCGTCAAGTGCACTATGCTCCCCGACATAATGTGCTACATCGGCAATATGAACCCCTAAATGATAATTACCATTATCTAGTCGCCATAAGACTACGGCATCATCGAAATCTTTAGAGTCATCACCATCAATCGTAACAGCTGGTTGATCGGTAATATCCACTCGATCGGCCTTTTCAGCGTCAGTGACATGGTCAGGAATGGCATTAGCCTGCGTCATCGCAGCTTCTGACCATTCAGTCCGAACGTCATGCCCAGCAACAATCGACATAATATCAACCCCTGGGTCATTCTTATTACCAATCACACTAATGATGGCACCAGTCATGGCATCCGGTAAATCGGTGCTCGGATAATCCTTAATTGATACTTTTACCATATCGCCCATTTGTGGTATTAAACCAGTATCCGTGACATAAACACGGTAATGAGACAGCTTTTTATTACTGGATACAACATAGCCAATAAAGTGTGATAATTTCACTTGCACATCTGATAAAGGATGATATTCGCCTACTAAGTTTTCCACACCGTGTTCCAAAATGGCGTTCACTTGGCCCTCTGGTCCTTTGCCATTCCACGGATTACCATTAGCCGTAATTTTCACTTGAACGCGATCGCCATCTAAGGCTAATTTGGTCCAATCACTAGCAATAAAGACATCATCAGCCGCATCATCAGCCAGCCGAACGAAACCAAAGCCCTTATCATTCGCCTTAAAACTACCTTCGACCATCGTATTTTGACAGGCTAACTGATACTGACCTTCACCATTAGTGACTAACTGTCCCTTTTGCTCCAAAAAGGCTAAAGCCTTAACCAAATCGGTAAAGTTACCTAAGCGATCACGCCGCGTTAAACGTTCAACGTCTTCAACGCGAAACTTTCTTTGTGGATTGTGGCGAAAAAGTTCCAACACGCCTGCTAGCATTTGCTCGTTTTGTGCCATAAATTAAACTCCGTTCTTTCGATATTAACAAAAAAACCTCCCGCTAAATAAAGATCGGGAGGTACAAACTATTTTGAAGATAAGTAAGCCAATAACAAAGCAAGGACGAAGAAGAAAACTAATAACACTGCGGTTACTTTCTCCATAAAGGCCTCGAAGCCTCGCTTTTTCGTTTGACCACTAAAAACTGCACCGCCGGAAAGGGCGTTCAATGCATCTTGTTGTTTTTGTGGCTGCATCATCGTTGCAAAGATAATTAAGACCGAAACAATGATGAGAAGCGTCATACATATATTATACAAAGCGCTGCCTCCATTACACAGATACGTTACTCGAAAATTTTACCATAAAATAGGTTAGATTAACAATTATTTTTTCAGCTCAGGTGCGTCAGTCTTAAAGAGGTCTTGACTGCTCTTGTCGTGTCGCTGTGCATATAAACTAGTCTGGTGCTTAGCAAATAGCTGTCGCATTTGCACCTGACGATTATAATCATAATCTGCTTGCTTCACCCGTTTGAACCAATTAGGCTTATAAAAACGTAGCAAATTGCCTTGAATAACACGATCCGATAAGGCTAACTCAGTGGTTACCTTATTATTGATAACTGATACAGCCTTTTTTTGCGCCCGCGAGAAATTCTGTAGTTTGCGTCCCGTCTTCGTATCATAATAATCGCCCACGACTTTACTGTATTGCGGTGTAATAAAGTCGCCATTACGCTGAGCCACAATTTGCGGTGCATCGGGACTCAGCAAATCATGCCCAAATTGTACTAACCCAGTCTGACGAACGCCTAACAAATTCAACAGGGTTGGCAATACATCAATTTCACCACCATAAGTTGATTTGATACCGCCTTTCAGACCATTGGCATGAATCATGAGGGGAACCCGCTGAAATTGCAAATTATCAAAATCAGTAAAGGCTTTTTGATGCAACAATTGCGCACTTGCTTCGTGGTGATTGCCAGAAATACCATAATGATCACCATAAAGCACCAACAGCGTATGCTTCATCAGCCCAGTACGTTTCAAGTAAGCCAGCAATTCCCCAATTGCCTGATCAAGGTAATGCGCTGTTTGCACATAGCCATCAACGGTTGCATCCCCAGTCTTGGTTTTACTAATCGTCTGATTTTTCTGATCAAGCTGATATGGGTAGTGGTTGGTAACCGTAATCATCTTCAAATAAAAAGGTTGTGGTAGATGTTCCAAATACCTCACTGACTGCTTAAAGAAAATCTTGTCTTTTAAGCCATAGCCAATGTAATAGTTAGGTTTATTCACATAATCATCTAACGACAAAAAATAGTGATAGCCAAATGACTTATAGGCATTATTCCGATTCCAAAAACTCCCTGCCCCACCGTGCATGACTGCCGTCGTGTAACCAGCTTGTTGCGATAAAATAGCGGGAGCACTTTGAAATGTGTTTGTCGTGCCATAACTGGACATCGCCGAACCGGATTGTAAGCCAAATAAGGAATTTTCCAGCATCATTTCAGCATCTGAAGTTTTTCCTTGGCCCACTTGGTTAAAAAAGTTAGCAAAACTCAATGTCTGTTTTGAGTGATATAACTTATTTAAATTAGGGGTAACGGCCTTGCCATACCACTTGTAGCCAATCAAGAACTGCTGAAAACTCTCCAAATGGATAATCAGTACATTTTTGCCTTTAGCAACCCCATGATATGCCTTATTAGGCGCAACAGCATTCGCACGCAGATAGCGCCGAACCGAGCGAATATCAGAACTATTGGCCTTCGCCATCTGAGCACTGGCTTGCGCCGTCTTGAAGCCATCAAATACGGCATAGGCATTGATGCCTAAATACTTAACCAAATAATTATTATCAAAAACGCGTGTTAGCAAACCAGAACGGTCATGATTGGCCAGGCCTAAATTCAGCCCTAACAATGCAATCGCAATTGCTTCAACCAAGACACCTATCCGGAAACGATCACGCTGTGGCTGCAACTTAATTACTTTAAATCCCAATAATAAAGCAATAATCGCCAAATCCGCAAAAGCCAAAAAGTCAGTTGGCAGGATAATACCGGCAATACTCTTACCTAAATTATCAGCAGCGGACCCAGAAGTTTTAATGATTGAAATCGATAGAAAATTTGAAAATTCGCGGTAATACAAAATATTACTAAACAACCAAAAAGTTAAAGCAAAATCAATTATTAAAGTAATCCAATAAGCCTTGCGTCCCTTAAAGAAGAGACCAACACCTAATAATAGCAAAGCCGAGGGGAGCGGATTTAAGAACAGCAAAACTTGCTGCATTGGTCCTGTAGCACCTAAGGTAAACTTGGTCTGATAAATAATATAGGTCTTAAGCCAAAATAACCCGACCACCAACAATAAAAAGCCTAGACGGGTATGGGTCAGCCAATGACACCCTCGTTTAATCCGTAACATGCATACTCCTTTCATGATAGCTCTCCATTGTACGCTGTTTGCTATTGAAAAATCTTCCGGTAACGCTTAAGTTTTACTTATTTTTCGGTTTTAATGCCCAACCGACAATCCCAAGCACAATTCCTAAGAAATAAGTCACTAAGCGCCACGTAAACATCGCCAAAACTAGGACACCAGGGCTACTGATAAAACTGCTAAATAGCGTTTGAAAACTTAACTCAGCACCACCACTAGCTCCAGGAATAGGCACAACCGCTATCACCATCATAAGCATAATATTCATGAGCGTTACAGGTAACCACGCCACTGGTTGCTGCAAGGTAACCAGTGTCAAGTAAGGGATTGACACAAAACACAGTATCTGTACCACTGTCAGGAAACTGGCAATGATGAGCTTAGGTTTATCTTGACGCAGTCGTTGGCTTTCAGCATAAAAAGTTGCCATTTTAGCAAAAATGCTTTGTTGCCAGCGCTCAGCACGCTTAACGCCAACCCAGCGAGTCAGCCATTGTAAAGTTGCCTTAACCACTCTCCGGGTCAAACCATAGGCAAACATGATACTGAGTAAAAACATGATTGAACCTAAATGAATGACAAACCCTAATAAAATTAAAATTGCTAAACCAGCAAACTTGGCTATCACTACCCGAAAACCGAAACAAAAAGTTAACACATAGGCAACAAATACTCCAATCTGGTACAGAATAAATTTCAGCAATAACACTGAACTGGCTCTCCCACCTTCGATGCCCATTTGAAGCAAAGCTGCCAGTTGAGCAGGTTGTCCCCCAGAGGCTAATGGGGTAATCGCATTAAAAAGCGATTGAATGAGTGGAATTCGGAAAAAGCCCCATCGACTCGCCGCATTCGTACCTAAAAAAGTGGCAAAAATGCCGGCCTCAGCCGCATATGAGCCCAGCATGACCAAGACCGTGATGATTAACCATGCCAATTGGATGTGATCAGCAGCTGCCGCCAAATGTGCCAGCGGCGTTGTTTTCAAATCCCGATATAAAACAAAGGCACTGATTGTTAATACAACCAAGATGCCCCATAAATGTTTACGCCGCATGAGCCTCACCTACTTCAATTGACCAAGCTCTTTACCAAGTTTATATTGTTCACGATAAAAATCACGCCAAATTTCCGCCAGATGCGTTTCAGAATACTGTTCACTAGCCGCTTGTGCTTTTTTCCGGTAAGTCGCAAGTAATGTTTTATCCTGCATAACTTGATGCAAAACCTGATTAAGCGCCGTCACATCATGGCCCTTTAAATAGTAGCCGTCTAAAATAGCTTCATATAATTCTAAATCCCGGAGCAAAACAGGCGTCCCACAGCTAAAAGCTTCTAACACTGACATGGGAAATAATTCGTCGTAACTCGGTAGTAAAAATAAATCAGCTAAATTTAAATAATCGACTAAACTGCTACGATCAATAATACCAGTAAAGCGTAAATTAGCAGGCGGATTTGCAACGAGCTTGCGATAATCCTCATAACCATCAGTAATTTTGCCAAATGAAAAGCCACCAGCCCAAATAAACTGAACTCCTAGGTTCGCTTCAGCTAATTTTGCAAAATCGCCAACCCCTTTACGAGCCTGAACTTGACCATCACCAAAGACAACAAATTGATCAAGGGGAATCCCTAATTGATGCCGAAAAGCATTCTTGGCAACGAGTGTCTTTTCATAGAATTCTGTCTTGGAAACAAAATTAGGAATATAGCGAACTCGGTCACGCTTAAGGCCGTAAGCCACTAATTTGTCAATAAAAGTCGGATTCACAACAACAATTTGATCCATTCGCTTATAAAAGTCAATGACATACTTGCCCACCACCTTCTGGGCAAAACCAGGCAACTTAATTGAGCCAGTTAAGGTATCTGGTAAGAAATGCACATATCCAATCTTGCGGCCACGCGCAGGTGAAAAACTATTTAAAAAATAAGTTGGATTAATCGTATGGTAATGGGTTAAATCAGCTCTACCATAGCGGTTTTCCGTCACATAAAATTCATCCAATAGTCGTGTTTGCAAGAGACGCATAAGTTCACTATAAACACTGCCAACACCTTGTCCTTGCACAGAATTAGCCTGACTGAACATGTTAATTCGAATCATTTCTTCGCATCCTTTACGTAATTCGCAATCACCGTCTGATAAAAGTCGAGTACTGAGCTTGCAAAATGTGCACTTGAAATAGCCGTCAATTTCTGCTGCAAAAGCTTCACTGGAATGGGATGACGTTCCTGCTGCAGATAATAACGTAATCCTTCAACCATGCCCTGCTG
Organism: Lactobacillus sp.; assembly: GCA_030455605.1. Lineage (GTDB taxonomy): Bacteria > Bacillota > Bacilli > Lactobacillales > Lactobacillaceae > Lactobacillus. Next base: position 12,975 of record JAKDPD010000022.1, on the reverse strand, counting down.
AGTCGTGAAGACTCTCCCCAGCTCATGACTGTCAAATACTTGTTCAGTATAATCTGTATCATAAACGACACAGCGCGTTCCAGCTGCTAAAGCTTCAATATAGGTTAAACCTTGCGTTTCAGTATCGCTAGCCGATACAAAGAGATCAGCCGCTTGATAGTAGCTACCAACCGCCTCATGTTTAATTGGCCCTGTAAAAACAACATAGTCTTCTAGCGTCAAACGCTCGACCTGTTCTTCTAAAGTTTCAACTTCAGGACCATCACCAGCAATCACAAATTTCAACTGTGGAAATTCCATGACTAACTCAGGCAACGCATTCAAGATATGCCCTATCTTTTTTTCTTGGGCTACCCGGCCGAGTGTCAGCACCATCAAATCATCAGCAGCAATCCCTAAGATCTGGCGAATATCATTGCTATCGCCAGCTGACATCGCAGCAACATCAACACCAGTTGGAATCACCTTAATTGGGATTTTAACTTCATACCGCGTTAATAATGCTTCAACCCGCTTACTTGGCGCAATAACCCCATCCATGCTCTTCAAATAAGAATTCGTCACTTGCTTAACATGATAGGGCCTAATCAAATGTCCATTAAGCACATAATGTAAATAATCTTCGTACATCGTGTGGTAAGTATGAATGGCAGGAATATCAAGCTGATGTGCCACATATTTTCCGATCAAGCCCAAGGCAAACTCGGTCTGAGTATGCACGACATCAAGCTGCACTTCCCGTGCAACCTTGGTTGCTTCAAAGAAACCTCGAAAAGCGATCCGACGATCTGTGAATGAAACAAAGGGGACTGAGCTAAAGCGAAAGACATTCGGCTCAACAACTCCCTTACCAATATGAGGGTCAGTCGTCGTAAAAATAAAGACATTATGCCCTTGCTGTTCTAAAGCATTTTTTAAAGTTTGGATAGATGTTGCAACACCGCTAAGCTGCGGGAAGTAAGTATCCGTAAACAAGCCAATGTTCATAAAAACCTCCATATGCCCTATTATAGAGATTCGACCAGTCGGGTGCAATTATCGCTGTAGATTCCGATCCCACAAAAAAAGACCTACCGAAGTAAGTCTTAAAAATAGCGGTGATCGGGGTCGAACCGATACGTCCAAAAAGGACACCAGATTTTGAGTCTGACGCGTCTGCCAATTCCGCCACACCGCCATGCTATTCATCAACTCAGCTGCAATACTAAGCGAAAGGCGGGGATCGGATTCGAACCGACGATTAAGGTTTTGCAGACCTCTGCCTTACCACTTGGCTACACCGCCACGAGCTATATTAACTTTTCAAATTGACCTGAGCCAATCTAGGGCGGAATGTGGGAATCGAACCCACGTGTGTCGGATCCACAAACCGATGTGTTAACCACTTCACCAATTCCGCCATGATGTTAACAGGGATAGTAGGAATTGAACCCACACCAGCGGTTTTGGAGACCGATGTACTACCTTTATACTATATCCCTATTATGGAGGAGGGTGGATTCGAACCGCCGAACTCAGAGAGAGCGGTTTTACAGACCGCCGCGTTTAGCCACTTCGCTACTCCTCCAGCTTGATGGCGCGGGACGGAATCGAACCGCCGACACAAGGAGCTTCAATCCTTTGCTCTACCAACTGAGCTACCGAGCCATCTTACGGTCCATGTGGGATTTGAACCCACGATCTCCTCCGTGACAGGGAGGCGAGATAAACCACTGCTCCAATGGACCAAATTGCGGGAGCTGGATTTGAACCAACGACCTTCGGGTTATGAGCCCGACGAGCTACCAGACTGCTCCATCCCGCGATAAAAGGAGGATGTGGGATTTGAACCCACGCGCGAGCAGAACCCGCCTGACGGTTTTCAAGACCGTTCCCTTAAGCCACTTGGGTAATCCTCCAACTGCTTGCTTGTTAATCAAAATTACACTCAACGTGAAACTCTGAAATGACCCGTACGGGATTTGAACCCATGTTACAGCCGTGAAAGGGCTGTGTCTTAACCGCTTGACCAACGGGTCATCTTCGATAAACGCGTTCCACTTGCTTCAGAACACTTTATCTATACTACTTGTTTGGTTAGTTATTGTCAACCACTTTTTAAGTTTTCAGTTTTTTCATTAAAGGTATATTACCTGAACTGAAAAGCTACCATCACAAGCGCGTATTTAATATTACAAGATAATCACTATTTATGCAAGAGCTATCAATATTTTCTTATCAAAACAGTCAAAAAAGCCTCTCGAATGAGAGGCTTTTTCTTTTATTTAAATGCTAGTATCTGCACGTCAGCTAAATGCTGTACCGTTTGAGGCAATAATTCAGAAAGATGATTTAGCAAATCCATATTCGTATAGACGACAATGACAGTCGGATCGTAACCTTGCGCACGCAATAACGATAAATCCATGACCGATAACAGATCACCCGCTTTAACCTCTTGACCTTCATTAACGGCTGAATTAAAGGGCAGCCCTTTTAATTCGACAGTATCAAGGCCCAAGTGAATTAGCACTTCTAACCCTTGGTCACTCCGAATACCAATAGCATGTTTGGTCGGAAAAACTGTCGTAATCTTGCCTGCAATCGGGGCGTAGATGTGGCCTGAAGTTGGCACAATGGCATAACCATCCCCTAGCATCTTAGTTGAAAAAACATCATCATTAACTTCTGTAATAGCTTGTAACTGGCCATCAGCTGCTGCTTTAACCGTTAAGCTCTTATTTTTACGCTTTAAAAAGTTGAACATTTGTTTCCTCACAAACTATGAATTAGAATCGTGACTAAAAAACAAAAGCAAATCAAGTACAGGCACGTTAACATAATGGTTAAGCCTTGCAACTCCGGATTAGTCTTCTGAGTCGAATTAATATGACGGGCTTGATAGCTACCACAAAATGCTAAGAAGGACAGACAAAATTACCCATCAGTAATTGCCCCAAACATTGCCAAGCCATAAAAAAGCGAAATGTTTTTTGGCTGGCAAGAACCTGACGCTGCTTAAGCAAGAGATAGTAGCCCAAAATGAAGTCGGAGAAGGCAATGACCATCGAAATACTGATAACTGGCTCCTGCCGCACTAAGTGCGTCACTGAGGCCCCTTGCATCTGACTTTCTAACCATACCATCAGGCCAAAAGCTATCGGAATTAGCATCAGGATCACGCCATAAATTCTTAAAATACGCTGTGCGGACAAACGATAATTTTGCAATAAATTTGCAAAAAAGCATCGTGCCCTTAGCGGTACCCACTTTTTAATTAAAGCTTCCATGCAATGTTCCTCGCTTTTTCTGAAGCCAATCTAGATAACCACTGACAAGCAAATCTACCAACGAATAAGCCGGTCCAAAGGCCAATTCACCATTAGGAAAATCAGGGTGATCTGCCAGTTTAATGGTCGGGTAATAAAAATTATAATCTGCCAGATAGGCTAATTTATTCTGTTTCATATTTGTTAATGCCACATATTTAAATTTGTCATTAACAAGGGCTAGTCTCGTCAATTCAGTATTAATCTTGACATCATCCCCTGAAAACGAAATGATCACTAACAAATCACCTGACTTCGCAAAAACATTCGACATTCGAAGCTCATCAAAGGCAGCAGGCAAAACAATAGCTTGCTTGCCTACCATAAACAACTCGTGTGCTAAATATTGTGCAATCATTTGTTGCTGCCAGCCCGTCGAATAAATATAGACATGCTCAGCTTGAGATATCGTCTGGTAGAAGTCACGCAAGTTTAACTCACGAAACATACGAATTAGCTCTTGGTTAGCCTTAGCCAGACTCGTTGCAAAATCAGATACCACTTCAGTTCCCTCAGCCTGTGAAACTGCTAAACTCCGTAAATAAAACCGAAATTCACTGAAGCCACTCAGGCCTAACTTTTTACACAGCCTAAAAATAGCGGACTCTGAAACAAAGAGTTTTTGTGCCAATTGTTTTAAACCTAATTCAGAAAAAACGCTTGGATGCGTTAAAGTCGTCTTAATCATTTCACGTTCTGAACCGTTTAACTGACTTCGATGTTCGTAAACAATTGCTGTTAAATCTGTCATTGATTGCTATCTCCCACAAGTAACTCCTTTCTTCATGATAACATAATCATGGCTAATTATAAAAGCCCTTTCATTTCGGCTAAAACCTCATCTGCATCTAAACCAGTCACAATTTCAATCTCATGATCTGATTTTTTCACAACTGAGAAAGCCTTCAGTTGTTTAAATGCTGTTTCATCCCCAACTTTGTCAGCATCAACGACCCGAACTCGCAAACGGGTTGCACAAGCACTTAAATCTTGAATATTGGCTGGTCCTCCTAGCAAATCAACAAATCCAGTCGCTTTTTCAAGGGTTGGTGTCGTAGTGGCACTAACCAGATGCTCCTTGCCGGCCTGTGACATCATCGTTTGAATTCGCTCTAACACTTGTGCCACATCGAGGCCAACGATGACTTGCAGCGCTTTACCATGCCGGACAACACCAACAGCCTTCTGGCTATCCGTGCCAACTTTATCCACATCGTTAACCGTTACTCTTAGACGCGTTGCACACGACGTCATTTCGCTCACATTTTCAGGTCCTCCCAGTAAATCGAGGTAGGCAGTTGCACGTTCCACATACGGATCATTTGCATCGATTCCTTTAGCCGCCATTTTGGCCTGATATTGTTTTTTATTAATCAGCGTAGTTTCTTCGTCATCAGCCTCACGACCAGGCGTAATGTAATTGTATTTCAAAATCATTTCTCGGAAGATTATGAAAGTTAAAATCGCAAAGGCAATCCCAATAATAAATTGCACCACATAGGTATGCCAATGGTTTGCCCACAACGGAATCCAGTTCTGCGCTGCAATCCCAATTGCACCATCAGTCATATTTCCGACAACCCCGAAAATATTCATGACCGTATTCATCGTAGCAGCCAATAGTGAATAAATTACCCACAAGACCGGAGCTGCAAATAGATATGTAAAGTCGACCGGCTCGGTAATCCCAGCTAAAAATGAAGTCAAAGCGGCTGGAATTAACAATGCTCGAGTTTGCTTTTTCTTCGTCTTCTTAGCAGTTGCATAAAAGGCATAGCAAATGGCAGGTACTAAGAACACCTTTTCATTACCATAAAGTTGAAATCCTAGTTGTGGCGAAAGCGCCTTAAGTGACCGCGTACTTTCAGCATAGGCAGTTAAATGTTTCAACCAGTATGGTTGCAGTCCACCAGCTACGACTACAGGACCGTATTGGAATGGAATGTAAACCAAATGGTGTAAACCCGTTGGAATTAAAATACGGTTTAAGAAGTTATAAATCCAAATTCCGACCAAACCACTATTAACAATCAAATGCTGAGTAGCACTAATACCCATCTGAACTCTTGGCCAAACTAAACAAGTTAGAAAGGCAACCGGGATCATTAAGAAAAAGCCTAAAACGTAAACAAACGTAGAACCTTGGAAGGTCCCCAAAAAGTCAGGTAATTTTTTATCAAAATAACGATTATGGAGCCAGACGACAATCCCCGCGATAATTAACGCAAAGACCATACTAGTATCTAGCGTCTTAATTCCTGCAATTTCAGTTAATCCGCCATTTGTGGAATTAGCCACCAATGGCCGAGCAAAATTGTTAACTCCAAAAAAAGGTCCCCAATAGGTCAAATAACCATTTATAAAGTAGTTAAAAGTTAAGTAGATAACCAGTGATTCCATTGCAGCACGCCCTTTTGACTTTTGTGCCAAACCAATGGGAAGTCCTACTACAAATAAAATAGCAACTTGATTAAAGACGGTCCAACCGCCATTCGCAATCACATTCCAGAATCCATTCCAAAATGTTCCCGGAGCCGCTAGTGATCCAAAAATCAATGGGTTTGTGAACAGACTACAGAGTGCCACAACAATCCCCGCAAACGAGAACAATAGCACTGGAACAAACATGGCGGCACCAAACCGCTGAAGTTTTTGCATCATTATGATTCACCTCTTAAATCAAAAAAGAGGGTTGGTTAATCTACCCAGCTCTCTTTAAAATCAATCTCATTTTAAATCTGGCCAGTATGGTTTATTGGCTGGAATCATATCATCTAAGATTTTCTTAGCAATGAGCCCATCTGGAACCGTTTTATTTAAGGCAAATGCCTCCCATAACTTCGTGTATGATTTTTCAACGTAGGCATCCACAACCAATTGTTCACAAGTTACTTGTTGCATCATCAGGGCACGTTGGAAGCGGCCTGCCTCGCCGACAACTAATGGCTCGACACCATTGGCGCCAAAAAGACATGGTACTTCAACAATACAATCATCTGGCATATTACAAATCGCGCCATTATTTGGTACATTAGCCAAAAACTTTTCACGTGTGTTATAGGCAATCGCATGACAAATTTCTACAATATATTCGGAGTGGATGGCATTACGATCCCACATATTATTCTTAGCCGTTCCCTCTTTAACAATCCGAGCACATTCACCAAAAACAATTTTTTGACGATATTCAAGAATTTCGTCAGTTCTAGTAAAATGTGGATTTGCAGTTGCCACTTCATAATGCGGATAATAGTAATATTGCATATAAGTGTTGGGTAATGTGTTGGGCTCTAAGGCATAACAATCAGCAGCTTTTTTGAAGGTTTCCACCCAGCTATCTTCGGTATCCTTATCGTAGTCACCACCAACGTAATAACCATTTTTAGCGACATATTTTTTCAATTCTGGCATATAATCTTTGCCAGTCTTTTTATCATAGACGTGCTTCCACCAACCAAAATGGTTCAGCCCATAGTAGACGAAATCCAAGTCGTGGTAATCATGCAAACCCACAATTTTTGCCATACGACTCATTAAATCAATTGGCATGTCACAAATATTGATAACCCGTGAATGTGGGCGTAACCGGCGGACCCCTTCAGAAACAATGGCAATCGTATTTGAGTAGTTAACCATCCAAGCCTTAGGTGAGTATTTTTCCATATAGTCAATAATCTCAACAATAGCTGGCACTGACCGAAGCCCGTATGCCATTCCTCCGGGGCCCGTTGTTTCTTGACCATTAACCCCATATTTTAATGGTAACTTTTCATCCAGACTCCGCATATGGTATTTACCAACACGGATTGATCCTAAGACAAAATCAACATCACTAAAGGCTTCTGCTGGGTCTGTCGTATATTCAAATTCCACTTGTGGTGCACGTTCCTTCATGATAATGGCACAAGCAGCACCAATCTTTTCTTGTCGCTCAGCATCATTATCATAAAACTTCAATTTTCGCAGTGGAAATTTATCTTCGCTTTGAATTAAATTCAACACAAATCCTGGTGTAAAAGTAGACCCACCGCCCGCAATTACAACTGAAAATCTTCTCTTATCTGTCATGAATAAACTCCTCAATCCTTCTAGCCATTATCATACTAGGCTATTACAACATCTAGCCTAGCTCCTTACTTAAGTCAGCTAACTTACAGTTCCAGTTATACCAATTTTTTGCTGATAATGTAAGTGCTTTCCTTATTGCTGATAACCTGCTCCATGATTTGAATAATCTTGTCAGAATTGAAATTTTTTTCAAGTTAAAAAATTTTGCTATAATTAAAGTACGTTTACTTTTTAGGAGTTTAAAATGATAATACATTCACCAATCATTGAACATTATCCCTTTAATCCAACTGGCTATGAAATGTTGTGTGATTTAAATAGCAAAAAGCAACTTGATTTTAAAAACCAAAAACAACTTGAAGAAAAGGCTAAATTACTTTGTCACTATCCAACTGTCTATGTCATTGAACACTCGCCGAGTCAGCATATATCTGACCAGCGCAGTATTTATGTGGGAGAGACCAATAATATTTTCCATCGTACGAGACAGCATCTCTATGATGATCCTAAAACTAGATCTGATTGGCAACAACTTGTAGCCGCTAATGATACTACGTTATATGTCATTGGACACGAGCATTTCAACAAATCAATGACACTTGATATTGAAAATCAATTTATGCTTTACTTGAGTGCCGTTACCAATGTCAAGATGAACAATCGTCGGGGAAACCCGCAAGATCAATACTTTCCTTCAGAAGAAGTTGATCAGATTTTTTCAAAAATCTGGTATAAATTGCAGCTTGAAAATGCTAATCTGTTTCCTGCCATGGCACTCATTAAAGATATGGCAATTTTTAAAGCATCGCCATTCCATAAATTGACGTCGGAACAAGCAGATGTTAAGGAAAAAATCTTAGCTAGAATTCAAACAGCCATGAAAAGCCACCAATCCGGACAACTTATCTTAGTTACGGGTGAGGCAGGTGCTGGTAAAACAGTCCTACTTAGTAGCTTGTTTTATGACTTAGAGACTAATTCTGCGCCAGAAGATGCGGTTACGCCAAATTTATCAGATGTTAATTCACGCTTAAAAGTTGCTTTATTAGTTAACCACGAAGAACAGCTCAAGGTCTATCAAAGCATTTGCCAACGACTGGACTTAAACATAACTGATGTTAGCAGGCCAACTGGCTTTATTAACAACCATCTCAATAACCATGAGCAATTCGATGTTGTACTAGTCGACGAAGCGCATCTTTTATGGACACAAGGCCACTATTCATATCATAAAGGGCATAATCAAATCGACGACTTGTTGCAAATTGCTAAGGTAGTCGTTGCCGTTTTTGATCCACACCAAATTTTACATACGACTCAAGTAGTTGAACCCCATTTACTTAAAAAATGGGAACAACTAACGGGACCGGACAATTTAATTTCATTACATAATCAATTGCGAATTGATGCCGCACTCGGCACCATTCAATGGATTCATGATATTATCGATGACCAGCACCACACTATTGGAAAGTTAGCAATTGATCCCAATTATGATATTCAAGTCTTTGATACACCATGCGAATTACAACGGGCCATTCAAATTAAAAATAAAGTTGATAAGGCACATGATTTTTCCAATGGTATTTCTCGGATATTAGCTACTTATGATTGGGCATATAAAACAACTAAGCCCCAACAAGATGATTATTGGTATGTTGCTGAAGGTGACTGGAAGATGCCATGGAATTATCAACTGAAAGCTAAGACACGTCGTATGGGGCAGCAAAAACTTGCCTGGGCGGAAGAAGCACAAACAATTAACGAGGTAGGCTCCACTTTTACCATCCAGGGGTTTGATCTTAATTATGCTGGCGTCATTATTGGACCTTCAGTTAAGTATCGTGGTGGACACATAGTCTTTGACCCTAACGAACATGCAGATAAAGCAGCTATCCAAAATCGAACGCTATCGGATGGGAGCAAAAAATCATTTGCCAACACCTTAATTAATAATGAACTTAACGTTCTGTTAACTCGTGGCGTCCATGGCCTCTATCTACATGCAGTAGACCCCCAACTACAAGCGGCATTGAAGTGGGCAGTCAATCATAAATTTCACCTACCCAATTAATTCAAAGCAAAAAAGCACTTCAAAGGAAGTGCTTTTTTGCTACTTAATATATTTTAGCCACTTGAGCCTGAATACCCTCGTCCGCCAAAAAGGCATCGTAATTCGTATCAGCTCGGCTGACCAGTCCTTTTGGACCAACTTCAATCATGTGATCAGCTAAGGTTTGAATAAACTCATGATCATGCGATGTGAAAATCAGTGAGCCTCGATAAGCCACCAAAGCTTCATTAAGGGCCGTAATTGATTCCAAGTCTAAATGGTTGGTAGGATCATCTAACAAGAGAACGTTACTAGGCTGAAGCATCAGCCGCGATAATTGGCAACGCATCTTTTCTCCACCAGATAAGACCTCAATCCTTTTATCAATTTCATCCCCAGAGAAAAGCATCCGCCCCAAAAAGCCTCGCAAGAAGGTATTATCATTTTGCTCTTTGCTGGCATATTGGCGTAACCAATCCAGGACCGTTAATTCTGGATGATTGAAACTAGCCGTTAAATTCTTCGCTAGATACCGATGTGTCGTAGTTTGTCCCCAACTAATCGTCCCACTGTCTGGTTTTAAGACGCCTGCCATCAATCCTAATAAAGCGGTCCCGACTAATGGATCACGTGATAGCAAGCCAACTTTTGCACCAGGCTTAACAATGAACGACACATGGTCCAAATACTTTTGTCCATCAACACTATAAGAAACATCGTCAACGCGTAATAAATCATTACCTAAGCTGCGGTTGGGTTCAAATTTAATAAACGGATATTGTCGCGAAGATGGTCGCAAATCATCTAAGGTAATTTTCTCTAATTGTTTCTTACGAGAGGTCGCTTGCTTTGATTTGGAAGCATTCGCTGAAAACCGTGCCACAAAGTCTTGTAGGGCTTTAATCTTCTCTTCTTTTTTAGCATTTTGATTAGCAGCCAAAGTTGTGGCAAGTTGGCTAGATTCATACCAAAAATCGTAATTACCAACATAAAGTTGAATGCGGCCACGATCAACGTCACACATCTGGGTACAAACTTGGTTCAAGAAGTGGCGGTCATGCGAGACCACAATGACAATATTCGGAAAATCGGCTAAGAAGTTTTCAAGCCAAGCAATCGTATGAACATCTAGTCCATTCGTCGGTTCATCTAACAATAAAATGTCTGGATTGCCAAATAAAGCCTGGGCAAGAAGCACTTTCACTTTAACGGGTTCAGGCAGATCTGCCATCTTACTCGTATACAAGTCCTCCGGAATGGCTAAACTTTGTAACAATTTAGCGGCGTCAGCTTCCGCATTCCAGCCATCTAGTTCCGCAAATTCACCTTCTAATTCAGCGGCTTTGACCCCATCGGCATCCCCAAAATCGGGTTTGGCATAAAGGGCATCTTTTTCTTGCATGACTTGGTATAATCGCTGATGTCCTTGAATAACAGTTTCCATCACTGAAAAAGCATCAAAAGCAAAGTGGTCTTGGTTCAAGCTTGATACGCGATCATTAGTGCCCATCGCAATATGCCCAGTGGAAGGTTCCAGTTCACCTGAGAGTAATTTTAAAAAAGTTGATTTTCCAGCACCGTTCGCACCGATGACACCATAGCAATGTCCCGGTGTAAATTTTAAATTAACATCTTCATATAAGGTGCGGCCAGAAAAGTTAAGACTCAAATCAGCAATTGTAATCAATTAGTTACCTCATTCTAAAATTTCATTCACTAGTATAGCATAGACCGCCATAATAGACGATTGCTAGGTCTAGCTGGGCACTATTGCTAGTCATGCCGCTTTTGCTTATAATCAAAGTTATGTTTAAGCCGCATCAAAGCGGCGGAAAGGATTTTATCGTCATGATTGAATTGTTCAAGGCAATCCTCTTTGGGATTGTTGAAGGTGTCACGGAATGGCTGCCAATCAGTAGTACGGGACATATGATTCTCCTGGATGAATTTGTCAAATTAGACGTCACCAAGAGTTTCTACAGTATGTTCGAAGTCGTTATCCAATTTGGGGCCATTATGGCGGTCGTCGTCATTTATTGGAAACGAATTTGGCCCTTTAAAGTTAACCACGAAACTGGTATCAATGCGCCAACAGGATTGTGGCGATTCATTGATAAAGGCACCTTTATCATGTGGATTAAGATTTTAATTGCTTGTGTGCCAGCTGGCATTATTGGTATTAAGTTTAATGATCTCTTTGAAAAATTATTCTATAACCCGACTTGTGTTGCACTTGCCTTAATCATCTTCGGGATTGCCTTCATTTTGATTGAAAACTTTAATCAAGGCCATCGCCCTAAGATTAACAGTATCGCTGAATTATCATATTATGCAGTCATTATGATTGGCTTTTTCCAATTAATCGCCGCGGTTTTCCCAGGGACATCACGCTCCGGTGCTACTATCCTTGGTGCCTTGCTACTCGGCGTTTCAAGAACGGTAGCTGCTGAATTTACCTTCTTCTTAGCAATTCCTGTAATGTTCGGCGCTGCCCTGTTCAAATTAGTTGAATTTGGCTTCGCCTTTACTAGCATTGAACTAGTTATCCTAGCTGCTGGGTTAATTACAGCCTTTGTCTCATCCATTATTGTTATTAAGTTGTTAATGCAGTACATCAAGAAGCACGACTTTAAAGTATTCGGTTGGTACCGAATTGCACTTGGTTTGGTGGTCTTAGCCTACTTCCTGATTGCAAAATAAAACTTTCGAAGAAGCGTCTCGTACATCGGGATGCTTTTTTGATGCTTTCATTGACTGGCTAGCTATCAGGCTAGCCCCAACCTTAATCGTGCGGTATAGCAACAAAGAATTATCACCAAGTGATTATTGCCAAACAAATTGAGATTGCTAAAGGAACATTTTTTCATTATTACGGTAATAAAGCAAATTGTGTCTAGCAGCAAGCAATGCGCATTAAACAGGTTATGGCAATCGGAAATCTGGACAAAAGCTGCGGGCCCCTGCCTGAGCTCATTAAACCCGCGACAGACTATAAAGTCAGCTTACAGTTAATATTACCCTAACATACCCATATCCCCTCAGCAAGGATCCTAACGCGCCATTACAAATGCTGAAATCTACACGACCATTTTGCAAAACGGCTTTGGCCGTTCAGAAGATAAAAAATACTCATGATACACAACATGAGTGCTTTTTTGTGATTCTGGTTATAGTTTTAAACAACAAAAAAAGTCATGATTATTATCATGACTTGACTGAACGGAGTGGGAGGGATTCGAACTCTCGCGCCGGGAAACCCAGCCTACACCCTTAGCAGGGGCGCCTCTTCAGCCACTTGAGTACCACTCCAATGGGCCTAAATGGACTTGAACCATCGACCTCACGCTTATCAGGCGTGCGCTCTAACCAGCTGAGCTATAGGCCCATAAGCGGGTAACGAGAATCGAACTCGCGACTAAAGCTTGGAAGGCTTTCGTTTTACCACTAAACCATACCCGCATATGCTTAAAAACTAACTCAACTAATAAAAGTGGCGCGGGACGGAATCGAACCGCCGACACAAGGAGCTTCAATCCTTTGCTCTAC
>JAKDPD010000040.1 GCA_030455605.1 Lactobacillus sp. | reverse complement strand
CGTATTTCATAATTTAAGATTATAGCAGATGTTTCGCAGTAACTCTATTTAAAAAAATTGCACGTCGATTTTATCTGGTTCAATCCTTTTTTTGTTTCACCACAGCACGACAATGGCTATGATATTGCCGATTATTATCGGATTGATCCCCGCTTTGGCACGATGGCAGACTTTGAAGCCTTGGTAGCTGGTTTAAAAGCAGCTGGCATTGGCGTCATGCTAGATATGGTATTCAATCATTGTGCTACCGCCCATCCTTGGTTTCAAAAAGCATTAGCAGGCGATCCCTACTATCAAGCCTTTTTCTATCTCAGAACAGCTAAACCAGATGGTAGCCTACCCAATAATTGGCAGTCAAAGTTCGGCGGACCCGCTTGGGCCGAATTTGGAGATAATCATCAGTATTATCTTCACCTCTATGATCCCAGCCAAGCCGATTTAAATTGGCACAATCCAGCTGTCCGCTCAGAGTTACAAAAAATTGTCCGCTTTTGGATGCACAAGGGCGTTAAAGGATTCCGCTTCGATGTGTTAAATGTGATTGGTAAAGGGGATGACTTAGTTGATTCCACCAGCCCAGAACAAGAAAATCAGCTTTATACCGACACGCCGGTAGTGCGACAATATCTACGTGAACTAAATCAAGCAACTTTTGGTCAAGATGACGCTACGATTACTGTGGGTGAAATGTCATCCACTTCGATTGCAAATTCAATTGCTTATACTCAACCTGGTCAGCACGGACTATCAATTGTCTTTACTTTTCATCATTTAAAAGTGGACTATCAAAATGGTCAGAAGTGGACCAAGGTGCCCTACGATTTCAAGCAACTAAAAAATGTCTTGACTACTTGGCAAACCGGTATGGATCAAGGGGGCGGCTGGTCAGCACTCTTTTGGAATAACCATGATCAACCTTGGGCGCTTAATCGCTTTGGTGATTCGCAGCATGCCCGCATAAAGAGTGCTGAAATGCTGGCGACCAGCATGCACTTATTACGCGGTACCCCCCTTCATTTATATGGGGGAAGAAATTGGCATGGTAAATCCCAATTACCAACGGATGTCCGACTATGTCGATATTGAGGCCAAGAATGCTTACGAGATGCTATTAAAAAAGGGACTCAGTCCAACAGACGCCTTTGCAATTATCAAAACCAAGGCGCGCGATAATTCGCGCACTCCGATGCATTGGGACAATAGTCGTTACGCCGGCTTTAGTTCGGTCAAGCCGTGGTTAATGCCAACTGGGCAAGACCAGATTAATATTGAGGCCGAATTACAACACGGTGAAATTTTTACTTATTACCAAAAGCTAATTTGGCTACGAAAACATGAGCAGTTAATTTCAGCTTGTCATATCGCGATGCTGTGGCCTGATGATCCACAAGTGTTTGCTTATAATCGTAGCCTCCCTGAGCAGTCACAACAATTACTCGTGATTAATAACTTTAGTAATCAGTCCAAACAGCTACCGCTAGGCCCTGTTTGGGAAAATCGCTCAGCCAAGGTACTTATCAGCAATTACGGCGTTAGCTTGAAGCAGCTACCCCAGGTGCTCAGCTTGCGCCCCTACGAAAGTATCGCCGTTAAATGCTAATCAAAAAACCTAACCGGATATTCGGTTAGGCTTTTTTTGAATTAATCATTGATATCAGTTGGATTACCATTATGATCATAAACCTGATAATTATTGAAGGCATTTAAATCATGCCAATGAATCTGATTATATTTTTCGTTTAAGCTATTTTGACGCGTTTCTTCATTGTTAAGTGTCGCTTTCGGTAAAGCTAAATTTTTCCGAATCAGGTTCGACTTACTTTGTAATTCTTCGGTTGAGGCAACTTGAATGGATGAGCCATTAATCCAAGCATCATGTCCTTGAATATAGTTGCTCTTCATGTTCTGGGCCACCCCACGATAATTCAGTGCCAGTGAGAACATATCACCGAAACTCATATTCGTCTTAACATATTTGCCAAAAATCGTGACTAGCTTGCGGTAATTGGTAATGGTATTAACTGATAAGGCCTTATGCATAATCGCTTCAATGACTTGTCGTTGACGCAATTGACGCCCATAGTCACCCCGTGGATCTTCTTTACGCATCCGGACATATGCCACTGCATGACGCCCATTGAGATGTTGGTAACCTTTGTGGAAACTGTTCCAGTCGTAACTAAAACTAAACGGCACTTTGACCCTAACGCCGCCGACTGCGTTAACCAGACTGCGCAGCGCCTTCATATTCACTTCAATATAGTAATCAATTGGCGTATTAAGTAATGCAGAGACGGTTTTCACAGCTGCTTGGTTACCACCAACTTGATAGGCCGCATTAACCCGGAAAATACTGTACTTGCCACCATCCCCCTTGATGTCAGCTAGCGTATCACGCGGGATCGAGGTCATGGTTGCCATTCCCCTTGTGGGATTAGCCGTTGCCAAAATCAACGTATCAGAATTTCCCTGCTCATGGCGTCCCTCAATCCCTTGGTCAACCCCTAAAATCAACACTGAAATGGGTCGATGACTCGCAATTTTTGCGGAACTAGCCGCATTTTTACTGCCAGAACTATCAATGGCGCTATAAATTGAAAAGTACATATGGGCCGCATAACCCAACCCGATAGACAAAAAAAGTGTCAGGACAATTCCTACTATTCGCTTCCAGCGACCATGTCCCTTGGGGCTGCCCACTTTAACAAAAGCACTGTTACGGTGAAGTTGCAAATTATGATTGCGGGCGTTTTCCCGGCGATTTGGCTGTGGCGTCTGATCCATTTGTTAATTCCCTTCAACA
>JAKDPD010000021.1 GCA_030455605.1 Lactobacillus sp. | reverse complement strand
TGCAGGAGTGGCTAATTCTAACAATTATGTAAGACCAATTGCAAGAAACTCCAAAACCAGTCATCGAGGAACTTTGGGTAAAAGCAGATAAAAAAGCCTAGATATGATATCCAAGCTTTTTTGGTACTTTGGTGCGCACTATTAGCCAACTAGATTTGCATCGTCATAAGGCTAAACAGCAGTAATAGCAGGCAGTCGATTTACTTTTAATGATATTGCACTTTTATAGGTCACAGTACCTTCATATTAATTGGTAATTACCTCTTTATACATGGTTGCCATTCCCTTTTTGAACAAAGCCATGTTCCTTACGGTACCTTATAGTCTTTCTAATATAGTATACAAGAATAAGGACCATAATTAAGGTAAGTAGTGGGACAACGATAAAACCCATGGTTAAATAATTTACCAAAATAAAAATAGCACTTAGTATTCCTTGAATCCAAAGTCTGATAATCCCATAGGTACCATAAAGTTGATCTTTAACTTTGGGCTTTCTTTCAAAATATGCGGATATCGATATAATTAAAATTAAAGCAACCAAAAAAACAGTGCTTAAATAACTGTGTTGATAGTTCAAATGATTGCCTCCTTATTTAAAAGTTCCAAATGAATAAGTACAACAAAATGTGTAATCCATATAAATATAGCTATGCAAATGACACATATTATAATAATTCAGCTTTCGAGCTAAACTAGAATAATATAATGCCACAGATCCGAAAGTAACTGCACCAATAACATAACCTGCAGTTAATATACCCAGACCAGTTGCAATATCCTGATTACTTTGAAGCTTATTTATCGTGAAATTTACTGCGGCATTTGATCTATAGTAAAAACGTTCTCCCCACCAAAACCACCTTGTTGTTAACCCCCTTGTTGTTTTCGTACTAGGTCTCTTGCGATGTTTAGTGATTGACATAATTGTATTGTGCTCTGGAATCGTATTTTGTGGACGTTGCACAATTTCTTTAGTTTTAGGAATAATTTCCTCATTTGATTCCTAGATAATATCATTGCTATCTAAAATAGCTTGTTCAGCTTTTTGAACTAAATTAGAGTCAACTGTTATCCCCTTAGGAATGTCTAATACAAATTGATTATTCTCAACTTTAACATATGAATCCAAAGCTTCTAATGTATTATCAGATTCTGGATTTGTGGTTACCGCCTGCTCTATATTTTGATCTACATCAGTCGTATCTGCTTTAACAGCTAAAATCTCATAAGGACTCAAAAATCCTCCCAATACTATTGCTAAAGAACATAGTGTCATACCTTTTCTCCAATTCACAACATTCCTCCCTGTAAACTAACTAAGTTTTAACCAATTATACTCTATTATTAGTTTTATTTTTTATTTATTTTATTATTTTATTTCCTACTAGTGTCAGTAGCTTTCTAGTGTCAGTAGCTTTGTTTTTCATCTTCGTTGATATAGAACTTTTTTAAAAAATTATGTGTAATTTAAGCAAAAAAAGCGCCTACCCACATCAGATATAGACATATTTATGGCAGAATAATCGACTATTTCGGTAATGCCAAGATTGGTAAAGTGACCAGACGTCAGTACCAGCAATTCATCAACGATTACGGTGCTAATCATTCTCGTAGCACTATGCAAAAAGTTCATGGCACAATTAGATTATGTACCATTGATGCAATGAGCGAAGGGGTAATCAACAAGAACTTCACTGACATGATTAATCTTGTGTGGAATGAAGCTAATACGCGCACCATTGAATATTTAAACGTATCGGAAATTAAAACCTTAGTTGCTGACTTAGAAACAGGTATCAAGCCAACATACATCAGTCGCTATTTAATCATCGCTGCCATTTATACCGGTATGCGCTTTGGCGAGTTACTAGCGTTGACCTGGTCAGATATTGACTTTGCAAATCACACGATCAAAATCAGTAAGTCATATGACTATGCCGGTCATCAGACAAAAGAGCCAAAAACTAAGTCATCTCATCGAGTAATACGAGTGTCTGAGAACCTACTAGTCGTGTTAAATGAGCTTAGACATAACTGCACTACTAGAGTGTTCGCCCAAAAGGATGATGACTATATCACCTCTACGGCAGTCAATAAGACGCTGCGCAAATACGTTAGCAAGAAAGGCTACCATTTTCACTCACTGCGTCACAGCCATGTAGCTTTGCTGCTTTATAAAGGCGTCCCACTCTATGCCATCAGCAAGAGACTAGGTCACTCAGATATGAGTATCACTGCTCGCAAGTATGCGTACTTGATAGATGAATTAAAGCAACAGTCAGATGATAAGATTGAAGCTATTTTAAGTAGCATATAAAAAAAGCCTGGATAAAATATCCAAGCCTTTTTTATTTTTGTTTCTTTTGGGTACTGTTTGGGTACTGCTTTATGCTAAGAATGTTGATTTATCAACGCTTCCAGCATGTATTAAATGGAGATGAGGGGAATTGAACCCCTGTCCAACCGCATTCCGCCACTAACCTCTACGATCATAGTTATATTACTTGAAAAGTTCACTCAATCACTACGCCATATAACAGGGCTAGCGCAATTGAGCTAACCTAATCAGGCTCTTTTCAACTATTTAGGTGAGATAGTTAAACGTAACTTGCTAAAGTTGATACCTTAAACCAAACACAAGCAATCCAACTCAAGGCAACGCTAACTTACTAAGCAGCTAATGCGTAAGAATTTTCTTTATTTGCAGTTATAAAACTGTGACGTTTTAACGTAGACGTGACCTACGAACCGCAATTAGTGCGAATCTACGCCTGTCGAATCCCAAAACATCCCCAATTTGGTACATTGCTAGTATAACAGATTCGACTTCAAAACGCGATTAATCGCTTTATAGCTTGGCCAAACGGATAACATCACGTGCAATCATTAATTCTTCGTCCGTTGCCACTGTTAAAGCCTTAATCTTAGAATCTGGCTTCGAAATGAACTTCGTGCCATTAATTTGGTTAGCAGTTTCATCTGGTTCCAGCCCCAAGAACTTCAAGGCGTTCATCACCGTCAAACGAATGCCTTGGTCATTTTCACCGATACCAGCAGTAAAGACCACCGCATCACAGCCACCCATTTCGGTGATGTAAGCACCGACATAACGGACAATCCGGTTAACAAAGATTTGGCGTGCCAACAAGGTATGCTTATCTGGGTTGTTTTCCAAGTCACGCATATCTGAGGAAATACCTGAAATACCAAGCAACCCAGATTTATGATTCAACACATCAATCATTTCCGGCATTGAGAGGTTTTCTTTTTCCATCATAAAGCCGACCGCTGAAGCGTCAATATCACCTGAACGTGTACCCATGGTAATTCCTGCTAATGGACTGAAGCCCATCGAAGTATCAAATGACTTACCGTCTTTAACAGCCGTGATCGAGGCGCCTGAACCTAAGTGACAGACGACCAATTTCAAATCGGCCAAATTGCGATGCATCATCTGAGCGACATGATTGGCTACGTAACGAACTGAAGTCCCATGAGCACCATACTTACGTACGCCATACTTATCGTAGTATTCATGCGGAATGGAATACATGTAATGAACTGGATCTAAAGTCTGATGGAAAGAAGTATCGAAGACACCCACTTGTGGGACACCTGGTAACAACTTCATGAAGGCTTGGATGCCCTTCCCTTCGGCAGGGTTATGCAATGGTGCATATTCAGTCAAATCAAAAATCTTTTTTAAGTTGCTCTCGTCAATAATCGCTGAGTCTTTAAAGACTTCACCACCGGCAACAATCCGGTGACCAATACCGACAATTTCGGTTAGCGTTTGAATGACTTGATATTTCTTTAAGTCATCTAATAATAACTGAACTGCAGTCTCTTGATCTGGTATTGTAACCTTAGTGACATGCTTGTCGCCATTTGCTAGCTTAATTTCAAATGATGAACCCGCAATTCCGATTCGGTCTGCTATCCCACTCGCAACTACATTTTCTTCTGGCAATTGAAACAACTTATATTTAAATGATGAGCTACCAGAATTAATAGCTAATACTTTACCCATAAATAGATTTTCCCTCCGACTATCTTTTCGTTATTTCACAAACTAACGATAGTTCTTAGTATACCACTCGTGTAATTCAACATTAAGCTTGACAATGGCATTTTCATTTTTTAGCGATGCAATCTTAGTGAGTAAAACCTCACTAGCACGGGCATTATCGCCATGATTTTGGAAAACCAGGATTTCTTTTTGGTTAAATTTATTTTTAAATAAGTCGTCAGGGAGCTCAATTAAAGCCTTGATAAATACCTTTTTGGATAGCCATGACATGAAATCTTGTGAATTTCTACCAGTAATCATATCCTTAGGAACTAACAAAAATCCCCAGCCAGCTGGCTGTAAATTCTTAATAATTTGTTCCGTTAATAGATAATGGGCTAACGAATGTCCTTTTGAAGCTTTAGTCGCAAAATGAGCCGCATTCTCATCGATTGGATAATAGCCAATTGGCAAATCGCTGACCACCACTGCTGGTGCGTCAGTCATCCACGGCGTTAACGCATCTTGGCAATATAACTCAACGGGCAATTGTTGCAAGTGAGCAGCCACATCTGCCAAATTCAGCATCTTTTCGTCATTATCAATCCCAACCAGCTTAAACTCATTCTTAGAATGGTTGGCCGTGGCTAATTGGCTCACCACAGAGAAGAGTAAATTACCAGTACCGATGGCAGGATCAACAATTGTTTGCGGTGTTTTAGGTAGCAAGGCATTCATGATTAACGCCATTAGCGTCGCAATTGCCGGTGGTGTTGGCATCTGATTAGCGTCTAGCCCATCTTCATTAACCGCCTTTAAGCTTAGTAACGTAAACACTTTAACTTTTGTTCCCATGCTCCAATGATCATAATCGAGCGCTTGATAAAGCTGACTCAATCTAGTCACCGTAGCCTGATCGGGTGCACCCAAATCTACTTTAATTCGATTAGTCTCCAAGTTGTCAAAAGTTTCAGTTAACGCCTCGCTAAATGAGACATTCAATGCTGTTTGCAAGATAGTAACCGCCTGTAACAGCTGATTAAAATCTTTTTCAATATTTTCCATGTCACTGATCACCCTTCTGTTTATATTCATATTTTAGAGAAAGGCCAAGTCGCATGCAAGTTATCTTAATGGGTTACAAAATATTTTATGAGTAATTGGTTATTTTCCATCCCTTGCGCATAAGTTTGTTGATAATAACCTAAAAACAAGAGCAACGTTGTTAAAATCAATAAACTCGTTACCATGGCACTTCCGCGTAATTTCATGTTATGGCTCCTTGCGCTCTGGAAATGAAAAAGCCAGCTCTGACGTGCGACCATCTGTTTCAGTCACCGTAATCAAAATATGCTGCTTCGTCGTCTTAAAACGGGCTTGTTTCACCCCTAGTAATAATGGCATATAACCACCATCGGTTAAAGTCGTCATTCGCAGTGTTCGTTTTACCAATTCCAGCTTAAATTTTTGTTGTTTAACATGATCCCGGTCGTCGTAATACTTGCGGAAAAAAACCGCATGCTGCGCATCGGCATCCTCTGGACAGGTATATCGTTCCAAAGTATCACGCTGAGTTAAATAACGTTCAAATTGCACCTGTGCAAAGGCAACCGCATTTATCCGGTGATGCAGCCGATTGACCGTTCGTAAACTCATTAAACTATGGGTAAAAATATTTAAGACTAGCGCTGTGACAACTAAGGCCATCATGGTTTCCACCAATGTAAAGCCATTATTCTTTGACTTGATAATGCTTGCCAGTCGCAATTTCAACCACCTCATTTTCATTCCCGAGTCGATAAGAACGATCGTGAATCATCACTTGTTTGAGTGTGCGATGCTGCAACAAATGCCAAGCATCAGCCCGATCTGAACGCAGTTCTTGTTGTTGTTCAAATTGCCGCCCCGGAATAATCACCGTTGCCAGTAGTGAAACTGAAATCACAGCAATGGTCAATCCCACCATGCTCTCAGCTAAGATAAAACCTGACCAGTTAGCGCGTTGTCTCATCTAGACTAATCCTTCTCCAGTTCATTTGAATATTATAGGTTATCGGTGAAAAGCGTTTATGAATAAACGTAATGGCTGCTGGTGCCACATACCCAGACGAAGTAATGACTAAGGTACCGTGCTGACGCGTACTAAATTCAACCCGAGTTTTAGGGTCAATCTTAATTTGCCGTTGATAGTCAATCCCTTTCACCTGAATAGCGCCAGTTAGGGGTGTCATCACTACGGCATGCTGATTAATTGTCGCTACCCGCATCGCTTGTTCAACCGCCATTACGACCGTTTTAGCACTATTCGTAAACGCCAGTCGTTCTTGATAATAATTCAGTGTCATCGTTCCTAGTGTAAGTACTAGGGCGGTGATGACTAAACTAATCATCGTTTCCAGTAACGTAAAGGCACTGACCTGCCGCTTCAAATTTAATCACCTCCAGCTGCTTTTCCAGGACCGCCAGTAACCGTCCAAATGGCTTGATTGGCACTATTATTCGCTGCAATCCGGTAACCGCTACGTTGCGCATGCTCGACTTGGTTTTTCGTTAAAAATCCAGCTGGTGCTAAATTATCGAAAGTCGGCTCCTTGCTTCCAGCATCAACATACAAATCGACTTGCGTCTGTAAAGTAGTTTTAAATGACTGCTCGGAAACTGTTTGTGCCCGCTGTTTCTGTGCCACAAGATTGGGTGCAATCAGCAGCACTAGCATGACAATAATCGCAATCACCACAATCATTTCAATCAAAGTGAAGCCTGCTTGGCGCCGGCTTTTTTTCATTAACTTAACTAAATACTGTTTAACAGTTGTCTTCATATTTTTCCTCACAGTTGTTGCATCATGCCATAAATGGGTAAAAGTAATTTTAAATATAATCCCAAAATAGAAATACCAATCAAAACAAAGCAGATGGGCTGAATATTGACCACCATGACTTCAATGCGCTGAGTTAATTCCAAGAATAACGTCCGTCCCAATAACAGGCAGCCTTGGCTCAGTTCAGTGCGATTAGCACCAGTTTTGATCAGTAATAAAAGCTGGTTAGGTAGAAATGGCTCCTCCCGAATTAGCCTTTCCAGCTGCTGACCGTGGTGTAATCGCTGCTGCATTTGGGCACCCAAAAATTGTTGTAAACTTCCCGGTGTTTGCTGACTGGCATATTCGCAAATTTTACTCAAGCTAAAGCCGCTTGATAACATTAACCCCAAGTCATAAACCACTAAATAATGAATATAAAGGCGAATTACCGGACCAATCACGGGCATCCGACTTAATTTCACCAATGAGTGGTGATTCTGTTGGTTGATGAGATAAAACCAGCGCAGCCCGACACCTGACACTCCAGACACTAGGATTGCTAGCCCCAGTAAAATCCAATCGCCAAAGTGTTCTTCGTGATTAATTAATTGACTGGATAACAAGTTTTGCATTAAGAGGAGCAATGTCACCATCATTATGACCAAGACCAAGGGATAAGCCAGTTGGGCCCCCAACTTACGTAGCTGCGAATTTTTCAATTGGGTTAATTGCGTTAGCTGCTCCAGAGATTCTACTAGGTTGCCTTGTTCTAAGGCAATAACTAGTTGGGTAACGACCGTTTTAGAAAAGCCTAACGCTAGCATCACTTGTGCTAATGGCTCACCGCGAGTCATTCTAGTCACAACTAATGTCATGAGTGCCTGCTGCCTGGGCCACAAAACAGGCAGTAATTTCACACTAGCTTGCAGTGAAAAGCCATTTTTTAAACTACGTGCTAGATAAGATAACATCAACAGCTGATCTTTACGGTTTAATTTAGCCGTTCTGGAAGGTCTCATAAGTGGTTTCATCAATCATTCCCTCTTGAAATAAGTCATGTAGTTTGGTTTGCCAAGCCACAAAAGCTTGGGATTGGGGATGCTGCAAGGCTGGAATCAACCTTGCTGGTCCAGCAATATCTAGCAGGCAGGCAATCCCCTGCGCACTCGGCAGTAAGCGCTGATAAGAGATAGCCGTTAAACAGTTACGCAAATCTGTCTGGGAAATTCCTAATCCGGCTAATCTGGCAATAGTCTGAAAAGTTGATTTTGCGTGCACCGTTGCTAATACCAAATGCCCACTTAAAGCTGCATCAACCGCTAACCTAGCAGTGCCAGAATCACGAATTTCACCAATAATTAAGACATCTGGGCGGTGTCTTAAGGCGGCCTTTAGCAAGGCTTCATAGGCCATTTCGGCACGATCATTAACCTGCACTTGCAAAAAATTCGTTTCATTAATTTCAACCGGATCTTCAATACTCATCACTAACTTATCCTGACCAATGTGCTTAGCCAGCCCGTACATCGTGGTTGTTTTCCCCGACCCAGTGGGGCCACTGGTTAAAATAAGCCCTCTTCGAGGCGCTAAGGCACACAGCTCTTGAAATTGCTCAGGTAAAAAATAGCGACTCTCAGAGAGCCCATAAATAATCCGAATAACTAAAGATTCACGGTCTTGAAAATTGCCAATACTGGATAGCCGTAAAGCATACTTGGCATCTGCAATTTCGTATTCACAAGCACCTACTTGTGGGCGCCGATGCTCAGCAACATCCATCTGAGCCGCATATTTCAAATGATTAATGAGTGCTTGTCCCTCCTGCTGGGTCATTAACTCGAGTACGATCAATTGCCGATCGTGACGCAGTTTAAGTTCAAATCCTGCTGGACTTGGCAAGATGAAAATATCACTGGCATGCACGGCAATGGCGCGAGCAATTAAAGCTTGACTACTATCAACTACTTGCATGTAACCTTTCCTTCCTGTTAGTTCAAAGATGATGTCCATACCTAACAATACGCAGCTCCGCTGAAAAAAGAGTAAAAAAAAAGACTACCGACTAGTAGTCTTTTTCCTTGATTGCCTGAAACTAGTCATTATCAGTCTCAGCAGCAGTGTAAACATTCGAAACATCATCATCGTCTTCAAGTTGATCGACCAGATGTTCAAACTGTTCCTTTTTATCTTCATGAACTGGCGTGGTATTTTGAGGAATCATCGTTAACTCTGATACCGCCAACTTATAACCAGCCTTCTCTAAAGCATCCCGAACTTGAGCAAATTGCTTTGGGTCCGTGTAGACTTCATAAGCATCATCACTAGTCTGTAAATCATCACCGCCGGCGTCCATAACATCTAAGAGCATCTGATCTTCGTCAGCATCCGTGGTTGAACGATCAATCACGAGATACCCACGTCGATCAAACATGTAAGAAACGGAGCCAGTCGCGCCCATTGAGCCGCCATTACGCGTAAAGGCAACTCGTACAGCCGAAGCCGTCCGATTTTTATTATCGGTTAAAGCCTCAACTAAAACGGCAACACCACCTGGTGCATAACCTTCGTAGATAATTTCATCATAATGTTCTTCAGAATTGCCTTCAGCCTTTTTGATGGCACGCTGAATATTGTCTTTCGGCATATTAACGGCACGTGCCTTATCCATTACCAAGCGTAAACTAGGATTCCCTGAAGGGTCAGGACCACCACTCCTTGCAGCCATGTAAATTTCACGAGATAATTTCTGGAAAATCTTACCTCTCTTAGCGTCTTGTGCATTCTTGCGGCCTTGAATGTTGTGCCATTTTGAATGTCCTGACATATAAGAATCCCTCTTTCTTTCATTTATAGATTAACGTAAATATTCTAACGCAGGAACGCCTTAAATTCAACTACCGCGACGAATTATGCGCGCTTTTCGACAAAAAAGGTAAAGACGGTATCCAATCAGCGCTAACGCGATGCCGCACAATGCCCCGACGCTATCTAACATCACATCATGAACACTAGGCGTGCGGTCGCCGGTTAAAAATTGATGGTACTCATCAAAAGCTGCCATCGCAATGCAAAAGAACCAAATCATTGCTGGTGCTAACCAGGAAATCTGACTCAGCCGCTTAAACCCTAGAAAAGCGCAAACCCCCAGTGCAAAGTAAGTGCTAAAATGGGCGAACTTACGTAACACAAACTCCGTCATTCCTGCAGTCCCACCGTCACTAGCTGAGCTCTGCCAATGGCCAGCATAATAAAACTGCCAGTGACCAATGCTACGCTCTAAAAAGCCAAGATAATGCTTGATGAAAGCTGGATGTAGCTCCTGCTCATGATAGGTCATCGAACTAGAAATGAAGAGCACACCTAGTATCAGTAAGACGCCTAGCAGTGCTACTTTTTCATATCGTGAAAACTTAAATGTGACCATCTTGCTCCTTACCGGAATCAGCATGCGCTAGCAGATATTGATAAAACACTTCACAACCACGTTTAATTGCCAACAATGCGGTCTTAAAATCACCAGTATACCAAGGATCTTCAATGTCTTGTGGGTTACCCGTAAAAGCCAATAGTTTATATTCTTTATGCGCCGGATCGCCACCAGTAATACAATTCATATCCAGAAAATTCGCTTCATCCATGCAGATGAGCCAGTCATACTGGTCATAATCGGCTTTTGTCAATTGCACGGCATGATGGGACTTAAATGGCACATCAAATTCGCTCAATTGCGCCATTGCTCGTGGATCCATCGGATTGCCTAAACCAGAAACGCTAATCTCATCTTGACTCGTGGCAGCCGAAGTAATTTCAAAATTGCTCGTTTGCTGCGCATTAGCGACCAACTGTTTCATCACGTATTCTGCCATCGGCGAACGACAAATGTTACCGTGACAAACAAACATTATTTTAATGATTGCTTGCTCCGTAGTAATCGTTTCTGCTGGGAATAACACCAGCCAAACCAGCTAACCCCAAGAATCACGCTTAAACTCAAACTGAGATACACTTGCGGTTGTAAGAAAACCTGCATTGGCTGTAGGAAGGTATGATGGACACTCTGATTAAAGCTCGTTTGAAAATAGCACAAGGCACTAAAGTAGCCACCCGTTGCTAGCAATAACGGCAGAACTGCTATTTTTCGACCTAGTAAAAACAAAACCATTGCAAGTAAATAAAGCACTAACAAAAAGACAAAAGAATAGCGATAAGCGTTAAGCGCATGATAAGCCGTGCTACGATCGTTTTCAATGCTTCGGTTTAATTCTAAGACTAGGACTTGATTCAAAATCCGCTGTAAGTTGTTACGATGTGTTAGGCCTAAATCCTGTTGCGAAATGCGCCCATTCTGATCATAGCGAACACTCAAGCGATACAAATCACCTAAAGAAAATCCTAAACTAACTTGCTTGGGTAAACTGGCAATATAAGCCCGCTCAACCCCAGTTGCTTCCATGACTTCAATGCCGAGCTTCAAAGTATCACTATGGGTTGAATGTTTCACTTCTTTAATGACGTTTTCGGCTAGCTGATGCGTCTGATTAACTTTAACGACAGCCAGACCAGTCGTCATTAAATAAACAACTAGCAACGTTGCTACGACGGCTAACAGCCGAGTCGGCCAACTGATGACTTTATTAATCATCTCAACAACTCGTTTCTGATAGGCAATCACACGCAACCATTTCAGGCGCTGTCTTAGCCTTCTGCGTTAATTCAGCCTGTAAAGCAGCAATGTCACCAGTTGACAGTGGTGTTGCTTTGAGCAAGCTGAGCAATAGCTGACCCTTATGCATGTCACACATGTGCCCGAACAAATTAGTCGTCACTTGCAGCATCATTTCGTTCTGACCATAATGAGCAGAATACCAAAAGAGATGACCATCACGCTCGGTTAAGAGCAAATCTTTTTGGACTAAACGCCGCATCAATGTTTTGATTGTCGACTCTGACCATTCTTTCTTAGCTTGTAATTGCTTAATGATTTCCCCGGCATTGGTTCGACCACCGGTCCAAACAATCCGCATGACTTCCCACTCGGCGACGGAAATCGTGTCTGCCGCTACATTAATTTCCATTAATTACGCCATCAACCTCTCCAGGGCATCATAAATCCCTTCATCATCATTTGTCTTCGTCACCAAATTAGCTCTTTCCTTAAGGGCTGAGATGGCATTACCCATCGCCACTTTAAAAAAGTTAGTATTTTGAAACATGGATAAATCGTTACCCTGATCACCAAAAACAACCACTTCGTCATCCTCAATGCCAAGGCGAGCAGCTAGTTCATGCACCGCATTGCCCTTGGATGCTAGGGGCGTATTCAATTCCCAAATTTGTGGATCTGAGCGTGCCACATTGTATTGATTACTAAGCCATGCGGGAAAGGCTGCTCCCAATTGATCCATTTCATCAGGCGTCCCCGTAAATTCTGCCTTTAAATAGCTAAAATCAGCCGGTACTTGCGACATGATAATTAGCGGCAAGCTGGTTAAAAATGAAGATTTGGCCATTTGTAATGATAGTCGATGATCTAGGGTAAAAAAGCCATCTTCTCGCATAAAGTGTAAATTACTTTGCGTAAGTTGCTGCACTTTTAGCAATGCTATTGCACTAGCTTGATCTAAGCCATGCCGCACTAGCTTTTTGCCTGTTAAATTTTGTACTAATGCGCCATTATATAGCACGGCATAATTTTCACCGGTTAAGTCTAATGCTTCCGCATACGGGAGCACGCCAGTCAAGGGACGACCTGACGTAGGTACAATCTTAATACCAGTCTTTGACAGCTGGCTAAGGAGCTGCTGCGTATTTTCACCAATTTGATGATCTGATCGTAGTAATGTGCCATCCAAATCGACCGCGATTAACTTTATTTTCATCATATTATTCCTTACTGTCTGTAAGCTGGGCTGTTAGCGTGGCAATGGTAAATCACCATGACCTCTCTTATATTTTACCAGTTACCACGCATTATACAAAAAAGGTCGCGAATTTCTTCGCGACCTAAGGATTACCTATTCATTCGTTGTCACTATTCAACTGTCACACTCTTGGCTAAGTTCCTTGGCTTATCAACATCTAAACCCTTGTTCTTAGAAGCATAGTAAGCAAGTAGTTGGGTTGGTACAACTGTTAAGAAAGGCGATACCAAGTAGTCGGTAGCTGGCAAGACAATATCATCATGGTCAACTGCAAATTCACTGCCGACAATTGAAATCACTTTAGCACCACGTGATTCAACCTCACGGATATTACCACGGGTCAAGCCAGCAGTAACTGGGTCATTGATTAACGCAATCACTGGCGTCCCCTGTTCAATCAATGAAATGGTACCATGTTTTAGCTCTGCTGCTGCAAAGCCTTCAGTTTGAATGTATGACACTTCTTTTAACTTCAGGGCACCTTCCAGTGCGACCGCATAATCTAAACCACGGCCAATGTAAAAGGCATTGCGTGAATGAACTAAATCGGCTTTAGCTAATGTTTCAAGTTGCGCTTTACCATCAATAATCCGTTGCATCCCTTCAGCTGCCAAAGCAAGTTGTTTCTTCAAATCGAACTTAATGGCAACTTCCTGCTTTAAGTAGCAACCGATAGCTTTAGCCAATTCGAGCTGAACAGCTAATTGCGCAGTGTAAGCTTTCGTAGAAGCGACCGCAATTTCAGGACCAGCTTTAAGTAAAATGGTGTAATTAGCTTCACGTGACAAAGTTGAACCTTGGACGTTGGTTAAAGTCAAAGCTGGAATATTCCGTTTACGTGCCTCTTGCAAAACAACTCGTGAGTCAGCTGTTTCACCTGATTGGGTCAAGAAGATGAAAAATGGATGCTTGGATAACATTGGGAAATGGTAACCAGCTTCAGATGAGTAATCAACTTCAGTTGGAATCCCAGTCAACTTCTCAAAGTATTCCTTGCCAACAAAACCTGCATGATAAGAGGTCCCAGCACCAAAGATGTACAGCCGATCTGCCTTACTAATGGCAGCAATCAGCTTTTGATCAAATTTAGGTTGACCATTCTCATCCAAGTAAGCTGACGATAAGCGCCGAATAACGGCTGGTTGCTCATCAATTTCTTTCAGCATGTAGAATTCATAAGTTCCCTTAGAAACTGCACTAGGGTCAATATCAACAATATGAGCAGCCGGATGAACAACTTCACCAGCAGCATTCTCAATATGATAGCTATCTTTAGTTACATCTGCCACATCACCATCGTTTAAGTCGATGAACTTACGGGTCTGGTCCAAAACGGAAATGGCATCTGAAGCCACAATATTAAAACCATCGCCTAAGCCGAGCATCATTGGTGATTTGTTTTTAGCTAAAAAGATATGATCTGGTTCGGTATTGTCCACCAGTAAAAAGGCATAAGAACCGCGAATTAATTTCAGAACCTTTTTGAAGGCCGTAAAAGTGTCTAAATGTTCGGTGTAAACAAACTTAGCCACTAATTGGACAGCAACCTCCGTATCCGTATCTGATTTAAAAGTCGTGTCGGCCAGATATTTAGCTTTCAAGTCGAGATAATTTTCCAAAACCCCATTATGAACTAAGAAGAAACGTTTCGTCTCGTCAAAATGAGGGTGTGCATTATCAACGGTTGGTTTACCATGAGTCGCCCAGCGCGTATGACCAATCCCAACCAGGCCTTGTTCGTCAGGCGTTAACTTCTCTTCTAGGTTTTTAATGCGGCCAACCGCCTTAGTCAAGTATTCATGTCCTGCTAGGTCATTCAAATAGATCCCGGCTGAATCATAGCCACGATATTCAAGATTGCGTAATCCATTTAAGATTAATTCTTTGGCTGGCTTACCAACAACTCCGACAATTCCGCACATATTGTTTCTCCTTTGGTCTAGTGCAATAATGTCAATTGCACTAACAGTTATATCTATTGCTATAACTGAAATGATAGCCTTTTATTAAAAGACTGTCAACCGAGATTTTAAAATCGGTATAGGTGTATACCAATTCACAAAAAAAGGATTTAGCTTAGGGCTAAGTCCTTTTTAGCATACTTTAATTGCCCATTTCAGCTTGAACAACTTTAACGATTTGATCTACCCAGGCATCTGTTTGAGCTTGGCTTGGGCCTTCTGCCATCACCCGTAATAAATCTTGAGTTCCTGATGGCCGCACAAGTACGCGGCCATCATCGCCCATTGCTTGCTTGACACTCGCAATGGCATCGACAATCGGTTGATGTTGCTTCCAAGTTTGTTTATCCTGCACGGGAACATTAACCAAAAATTGTGGATATTCCTTAAAGTCGGTCAACAGTTCTGCTAAACTCTTACCCGTTTTCTTCAATACGAGTAGTAAGTGCAAACCGGTCAACATCCCGTCACCAGTATTGTGATAATCACTAATAATCACGTGACCAGATTGTTCACCACCCAAGTTATAGCCATGAGCACGCATCTCTTCAGAGACATACCGGTCACCAACTTGTGTCCGAATATTCTTAATCCCTTTACGAGCTAGTGCTTTGGTAAAGCCAAGATTTGACATCACGGTCGTGACAATCGTTTCATGCTTTAACCGGCCATGAGTGGACAGGTAAGTCCCAATGACATACATAATGTGATCGCCATCAATTTCGTTCCCATGCTCATCGACTGCAATACAACGATCAGCATCCCCGTCGAAGGCAAGTCCCACTTGGGCACCCTGCTTAACGACTTCTGCTTGTAAGCGTTCAGTATGCGTAGCACCGACATGATCATTAATATTAAAGCCATCCGGATGTGTGGCAATTGTAGTAAAATCAACCCCACAATCCGCAAATAACCGAGAAATCAAAGCGCTGGCAGCACCATTAGCACCATCAATCACCACATTGAAGCCATCCAAATCCATCGGAATGGTATTTTCAATAAATTGTAAATACTTGCTGACACCTTCATGGAAATCAGTCACCGTTCCTAAGCCTTGTGCAGCAGGACGAGGTAAAACATCTTCAGTCGCATCAATCAGTTTTTCGATTTCGCCTTCCATCTCGTCAGAAAGCTTTAACCCGTCACTCCCAAAGAACTTAATCCCGTTGTCTTCAACTGGATTGTGTGAGGCAGAAATCTGCACCCCGGCATCAGCCCCTTGTGCGCGCACTAAGTATGACAAACCTGGCGTAGTAATGACGCCACATTCTAGCACTTCAATCCCTACTGATAGTAAACCAGAAATCAATGCATATTCTAGCATCTGTCCAGAAACCCGTGTGTCACGAGAAACCAGCACTTTGGCTTGACCTGCATTCTTTTTATTTTTAGTTAAAATGTAGCCGCCATCTCTGCCTAATTTGAACGCCATTTCTGGTTTAAGCCCAGCATTCGCCACGCCACGGACACCATCGGTGCCAAAATATTTCAACATAAAAAATCAGCCTTTCTTAACAATAATTGCTTCTTAATCGTTCTTCTGTGCTCCGGTTGCCCTAACCTTAACATTCACTGCCAGATTAGTTGGTGCTGCATAAGCCACACCAACAGGTACCGTAATTGGTACGTTTACGCTAGTTGAGCTCAGGACATGTGCTAAATCCACTTTAACGGCCACTGAGCGCAGCCGATTAACGACCGCTTTACGACCATAAATGGTTACCTGCTTTGTCTTAGTCGATAACGTATAAACTTTATCGGCAGCTTCATTCGTTGGCTTCAGTGACACCTTAACCTGCTTTTTTGTGAGACTAACTGGTAAGATGATGCGGGCCGTTGCTGGTGTCAAGACCACGTTGAGCGGGCGACCCTTTTTGTCTTCAGCCACTAATAAAACTTGACGTTCATAAGTCCGATTCAAGCCACTCGGAATATTAACTCGAGCAACCACTTGATTAATCTGGTCAACTTCGCTCCGGGCCCCTGTTACATCAACTTTCGCGGGAACAACACTCGGACTACCAACATCATAGCCCTTAGCCACAGCATTTTTATTATACTCTATTTGTACAGGCAAAGTGGTTGATTTTCGTTGTTGAATATTAACTGTAATTTCTGCTGGTTTCACATAATATGAAATCTGCTTGCTTAAACCCGATACCTGTACTTTAACAGTATGACGTCCCACCTTGAGATTCGATAAGTCAATATAGATCCTGAATGTTTGCGTATTGAGGGCTGAAGTAACCAGTGCGCTAGGTCCTTCAACCGTTAGGTTCACCTTCTCTGGATATCCCACCACATAATACTTATCAGTGTCAATCAGCACTTGCAAGTTAGCTTTCACGGTTTGAACATCGGTTGCCGTCTGCCTGGTGACGTTAGATTGCATCGAATCAACGTATCCCGTTTGGCTATTATCAATGTAAATGACAATCAAGATAGCAATTACTAAGGATGAAATCTTTAAAAACCATGATTTACCTAAAAAGTGTTTCATCGATCAGCCCCCCATTTCCATAGTTTGCTGACAATTCGCTGGCGCCAAGAAACTTTTGGTTCTTCTTTTGGGACGAGCTCCTGGGTTAAGTACTTTAAATATTCATCCCGCGACATATCAACCCAAAAATGACCATTTTTCGTAATTGTGACGCCACCAGTTTCTTCCGAAACGACGACCGTAATCGCATCTGTCACTTCTGAAATACCCACGGCTGCACGGTGACGTGTGCCTAAGCTTTTCGGAATCATACTATTATCAGATAGCGGTAAATAAGCAGCCGCAACCGCAATTTTATTATTAGTGACGATGACGGCCCCATCATGGAGCGGGGTATTGGGAATAAAGATATTAATCAATAATTCCCCCGTCACCTCAGCATCTAATTTAATCCCAGTCTCAATATACTCATCCAAACCAGTATCTTGCTGAATTGTAATCAGGGCACCAATCCGCCGTTTAGACATATATTGCACGGCCTTGTCTAACTCTTGAATAAACCGAATCTGTTCATCCCGAGCTGACCCTTCACGGCCATTAAACCACGGTAATCGCCCTAAATGTTCCAACCCCCGCCGAATCTCAGGCTGAAAAATCACGATACAGGCAATAACGGCCCATGAAACAAGTTGGTCGACAATATAAGTAAAGGCATGTAATTGTACTAGCCCTGCGACAATTCTCACAATAAAGATGAAAATAATTCCCTTAGCGAGTTGTACTGCTTTGGTACCGCGTACCAATAAAACTAGCCGGTATACCAAGTACCAGATGATTAAAACATCAAGGACAATACTTAAATTGTTCCAAGTTAGGAAATTTAGGACTTTAAAATTCATAGCCGCCTCCTTACTTTTATTATAGCAACTTATTATCTGGCATACATTTTAAATTCTAAAAACAAATCATTATATTTTTGTACCATTTGGGGAGGAAGGTCTTTAAATACCATCAATTTCTTCACCATCTTTTGGGTTGGGTAAAAACTGCGATCCCGGCGAACAGCCTGTGGGAGATACTGCCAAACCGCTTGAACTGGACTCGCATACCCAACATAAGCGGCATTTTGAGCCGCATTTTTCGGGTTTAACATAAAGTTGATGAACGCATAGGCTCCAGCAGGATTTTTAGCGGTCTTGGGAATGACAAAATTATCAAACCATAAATTGCTATAAGGTTTGGGTAGCACATAATGCAGATGGCGATTATTGCTAAGCATTTCAGCTGCTTCGCCAGACCAAGTCACGCCTACAGCAGCTTCATTTTGAATCATATACATCTTTAGTTCATCTGAAATAATGGCTTTAATATTCGGTCCCAACTGATCTAATTTAGCTTTAGCCAAATGGAGCTGCAAAGCATTCGTCGTATTCATTGAATGATGCATTGAAGCAAGTGACATCCCCATCATGTCTCGGGCTGAATCAACTAATAGAATGTTATGCCGAAAGCGCCGCTGCCAGAGATCATCCCAAGTCTTAATACTGCCCCGTCTAACCAATCGATCGTTATAAACAATTCCTAAAGTCCCCCAAAAGTAAGGCAGTGAATACGCATTTTTCACATCAAACGACTTATGCAAAAAGTCATAGCCAAGATACTTCCGATTGGGAATCCGCTCTAAATCTAGTGGCCGCAATAATTTTCCCCGGCGCATCTTAGTGACCATATAATCACTCGGAATCGTTAAATCATAGGCAGTGCCGCCTTGATTGATTTTTGTATACATGGCTTCATTGGAATCAAACGTTTGATAGATGACCTGATAGCCCGTCTTTTTTTCAAACTTTTTAATCAGCGCAGGGTTAATATAATCACCCCAATTATAAATAATCAATCTTTTGCCGCCAGACGCCACTGAAGACTCTGTCAGCTTCAATGAAGCGCCCCAAAGTGCGAGACAAGCGAGTAAAATCGCACCAACCGCAATCATTAATCGTTTCATTATTTGATGATGCCCCCGATCTTGCCATTTTTCTTAAAGCGTTTAGTTGTGAGTAAATAATAAATAAACACAAGTACCAGTACGAACAAGAAAATAATCGTACTCAGCGCATTAATTTCCAAATCGATTCCTTGCCGGGCACGCGAGTAAATTTCTACCGATAAGGTCGTAAAGCCATTCCCGGTGACAAAGAATGTGACTGCAAAATCATCTAATGAATACGTTAATGCCATAAAAAAGCCAACCACAATACCTGGCATCATCGCCGGAATCAAGATACGACTAAAAATCTGGTGCGGACTAGCACCAAGATCGCTTGCTGCATCGACTAACGTATGATCCAGCTCTTTCAGCTTTGGTAAAACCATCAATACCACAATTGGAATTGAGAACGCGACATGGCTGATTAAAACTGAGCCAAAATTCAATTGGATACCTAAGGCCGTGAAAAAAATCAAAAAGCTAGCCCCAATAATGACATCTGGTGAAACCATGAGGACGTTGTTTAACGCTAAAAAGACTTTTTGCTGGCGCTTTTGTTGCAATCGATCAATCATGACCGCCCCTGCGGTCCCAATCGCGGTCGCAATTAAACCCGACAGCAAGGCCAATAAAATGGTTTGCAAGAAAATTGCTAGCAAGCGATTATCCTGAAACAGAGTTTGGTAATGCAGCCAAGTAAATTGCTTAAAATGGTTCATATTATGTCCACTACTGAAAGAATAAAAGATGAGGTAACCAATCGGTAAGTAAAGTAGGATTAAGACAAACCACAAATAAACTTTTCCCAGCCAAGTATGCTTATTCATGGTGCATCCTCCTCCCATGTGCGGGTTTATTCCCCGTTAATAGCATCACCAAAATCATCATCGCAATTAAAATGACCCCAATGGTCGCACCCATATTCCAGTTCATCGTGGTCATAAAGTATTCCTCAATCGCAGTTCCTAGCGTGATCACGCGATTTCCACCAATTAAACGGGTCAGCATAAAGAGCGACAGACTCGGAATA
Organism: Lactobacillus sp.; assembly: GCA_030455605.1. Lineage (GTDB taxonomy): Bacteria > Bacillota > Bacilli > Lactobacillales > Lactobacillaceae > Lactobacillus. The sequence goes on along the minus strand of JAKDPD010000021.1, from coordinate 1,688 downwards.
AAGATCGCTTGAATCCCACTCTCTACACCGGCGCGCGATAAAGGCCACAAAACGAATCGGAAGGTCTGCCATTTCGAAGCCCCTAAGTCTTCACTGGCCTGAATTAAGGCCGGATCAATCGCCGCAATGGCGTTATAGATAGGTAAAATCATGAACGGAATTTCAATGTAAGTTGCCACTAGTAAGAAGCCGAAATTCGTAAATAACATGTTAACCGGGCCCAGTCCAAACAGTTGTAAAAAGTGATTGACCAGCCCTTGCCGACCTAAAATCCCAATAAACGCATAGGCTTTTAGGAGCAGATTAATCCAAGTTGGCAAGATAATCAGCAATAACCAGAATTGCTGGTTTTTCAACTTGGTTAAAAAATAAGCGGCCGGATAAGAAATGAGTAACGTTGCTAGGGTAATTAAAAAAGCATACCAAAAGCTATTAAGACTCATCCGTAAAAAAGTGCCATTCGTAAAAAAGGTACGATAATTTTGTAAGGTCAAATATTGGTTAGTATTAGTGAACGAGTACCAGACAATTAACAGAATGGGCAGAATCACAAACAAGGCAAGCCATAGTACATAGGGAATCGCAAAAAGCCCTGGGAGCCGCTTATTTTTCATCTCCGCTTGCCCCTTCATATTGTCCTAGTCGCGCATCAAAGTCGGCCTGGCTTTCATTTAACCGCATGACATGAATATCCTCCGGCTGAAAAAATAAACCCAATGGTTCATTTAAATCAACCGAATTAGCCATTCATGTTGCTCGGTATCAACCGCTTTAATCTCAAAATGATCGCCTAAGAAAAGCTGCGTTTGCGCCTGCACAACTAGCTTGCCCCGCTCTGGCGCAACCACCGTTAAATCTTCAGGACGGAGCACAATTTCAACTTTTTCATTCAGTCTCATGCCCGCATCGGCGCACTTGAAACGGCGATTGGCAAACTCAACCTCAAAATCGCCCAGCATGCGCCCTGGTAAGATATTTGAATCACCAATAAAGCGCGCCACAAAATCGTTCACCGGTTCATCATAAATATCAACCGGGCTACCAACTTGTTGAACTTCCCCATCATTAAGGACAAAAATCGTGTCTGACATCGACAGCGCTTCTTCTTGATCATGGGTCACAAAAACAAACGTAATTCCAAGTTTTTTCTGAATTGCCCGTAATTCAAATTGCATCTCTTTGCGTAGCCGTTTATCTAGGGCAGATAAAGACTCATCAAGTAACAGGACTTGCGGTTTATTAACGATTGCCCGAGCAATGGCAACCCGCTGCTGCTGACCACCAGATAACGCCGAAATCTCTCGGCTATCATAATGGTCAAGTCGGACCAAATGCAACGCCGCTTGAACAGCCGCCTTAACATCTTTGGCCTTAACTTGCTTGAGCCTTAGCCCAAAAGCCACGTTCTCAAACACATTAAGATGCGGGAACAACGCATAATTTTGAAAAACCGTATTAAATGGCCGCTTCGCAGCCTCAGTTTGCGTCAAATCTTGACCTTTGAAAACGATTTCGCCAGCAGTCGGTTGAGTAAAACCGGCAATAATACGTAAAATGGTGGTTTTACCACTCCCACTTGGTCCTAAGAGCGAGTAAAACTTGCCTGGCTCCAATGCCAAATTAATATCGTGTAACGCCACAAACCCATCGTCATAGCGTTTAGTGACATGTTTCAATTCAATAATGTT
>JAKDPD010000020.1 GCA_030455605.1 Lactobacillus sp. | reverse complement strand
TGCATTTCTGATTATTAATTAGTATTAATTAATAATAATCAGATTGCAAGTTATTTTAGGAGAAATTCATGTATCTACTTAAGCGCATCAGCAAATTAAAATATTTTGCTGGATTATGGATTGGACTCGTTTTCATCCTAATCCATTTATTCACCAGCTATAGTGACCTTAATGGGCAAGTGACGGGTAATCAATACTTTTTTACCCCGTTCACTGAGTGGATTGGTTTCAATACCAACGCTTGGACTATCCTATACTACGCTGCCTTACCGTTATTATGCGCACTAACTTTCAACTTAATGTCTAGTGACGATCTCAAAAGTGGCTTCTTATGGCATGTAATTACAAAAACCGGCCTTCAGCGCTACTTATCAAAGCAGTATTGTGTGACCGTAATTGGCGGCTTTATCACAGCCGCGTTACCACTGCTTTTGGATTTCTTAGGTCTGGCTGTCTTTCTACCTATTATTAAACCTGACGTGATTTTAAATTCGAATCTATTCGTGTCACCAAGTACCACCTACTTTTCACAGCTATTTTATCAGCATCCTTTCCAGCTAATGCTCATCTACTGTCTTTTAGCAGGGCTACTAGGCAGTTGCTACGCGGTGCTGGCTTTAACGGTTGCCATATGGACCAATAAACAATTTCCAGCCATCGCGACTGGTTTTATCCTAACACTATGCTGTAATGTGCTGGCAGCGTCATTTCCCAAAATGTTTTTCTCACCTATCTTAATTGTTATCGGTGTTAGCCCCATCATCATCCCCAGCTTTTACTGGTTGGTGGGACTGTTATTAACCACCCTTATCGTCACGTTCATCGGACACTACTTAGGAGGCCAGCGACTTGTTAATCACTAAGTACCTCAAACGGCGCTGGCGTATTTGGCAAACCATCATTGCTGCCATCAGTTTGCTATTTATCACTGTCGCCATTAATTTACTGTTAATTCAAAATTACTTCAGCCTGCAAGGTAAAACGACCTTACTTAGCAATGCCCTATTAACAATTCAAAGCATTCATAATCAGCTTTACTTTCTCTTTCCGTTAATCAGCGCTACCTATTTATTGCTCTTTATTAAACCAATCCCCTTGGAATTTTTTTGGCTCACCAAACGCAAGCAACTAGTTAGTTATCTCAGCCATTTTGTCCTTATTTGTCTCGGCCTGCTAATAGCTAGTATTTTCTTAGCAAATCTCGGCTTGGTCGTACTAGTTAGGCCACGAATTGATAACTTCTCCAGTGTTTTACCTGCCCTCGTGAAACTGCTAATTCATTTATTGAGTTGGTATTTGATACTATTCGCCTTATTCCTGCTAAGTATTCGCTACAACAAGTTGATTGCCTTGATGGGGATGGCATTCTTCCTCATAGTCGATGATTTATTATTTGCGACCTTGCACTTTAGCCTTTTCTTGACCAATGGCTTGGCGTTTCCTAGCACATATCCAATGTTATCGATTTTAAGTGGCGGCTGTCTTTATCTCGCCTATTACTTATTGGCAAGACAGTGGCTTAAAAAATCGGCGCCAATCATCCCTCATGCTAAGCAAAAATTGCTCCAATTGGTCTTGAGGAATTGGTTACTGTTCTGGCATTATAATCGGCTGCGGCTTGGCATCATCAGCCTCTTTACAATCGCCCTATGTCTCATTTATCGGTTGCAAGGATTTGACGCTGGTATACTGCTACATGGCGTGCTTCAAAATGGTGCTGGCTTTAATATTTCCTTTACCTGGCTATATCTGGTGCTAAGCCCCAGCTTAATCATCGGGAACAGTATTCGTATCCTCGTAAGGCGTGACTACTTACAAGTTGCAGCCATTGACTACCGGATTTATCTGTTCAGCCTCTACTTCCTGTTACTCCCCATCGTATTGAGCCAGTGGTTCCCCATTTGGTTGCTGTTAAATGGCCCACGCTATTGGCCGTTTTTACTAGTCTTTCTAATCGTTACCTACTTATTCACGGTATTTGCGGCGCTTATCCAGATTTATCTTGGTAGCATACCCGCGCTCTTAGTGATGCTAACCATTTTTATCCTCACCACTGCTAACAATCAGCTACCACTCAGTTCGCTACTGATGTTCGCCCGTTACCAAGTCACAAATTGGCCCACTCAAATCATTTGGCTAATCCTATTTATCATCTTATTAGGGGTTTTAACCATCGAAGTTAAACATATCAATTTTGCTAATGCACAGGAGGAAAGAAGCTAATGACACCAGTCATTCAATTGAACCACATTTCCAAAACCTTTCATCATCGTCAAGTTTTACAAGACATCAATTTAACGATCAATCCAGGTCATATTTATGGCTTTAGTGGTCCTAACGGTTCAGGTAAAACTCTAACCTTTAAAATCATTTTAGGATTTGTCAAAGCAACTCAGGGAACTGTCATTGTGAATGGTCAAACCGTCCGCTACGACACCATGTTTGCTGATGGCATCAGCTTTGCAATTCAATAATATGGTTTGCTAGCCAATCGTAGCGGATTTGATAATCTAAAATTACTAACGCTCTTAGCAGATGTTCCGGACGCACAGATTAAGCCCACGCTCAAATATGTTGGCCTTGATCCAGATGACCAACGCCGACTCAAAGACTATTCGCTGGGAATGACCCAGCGACTCCTCATCGCATCTGCCCTAATTAAAGATGAAGCCATTATGATTTTTGACGAGCCAACCAATGCGTTGGATGAAGATGGCCAAGCCTTTTTAAAGACAATGCTACGGGCTCTGAAGCAACAAGGAAAAACCATTCTATTGTCAAGTCATGACAAAGCTTTCTTGGAAGCAACTTGCGATCATATTTATTACTTTAATGAGGGTCAATTAAAGCGTGAGGCCGCCTTATGAAAAAAGTATACGCTGGCTTAGCAATTGGTATGACCTTGATTATGTTAATCGCCGCTGGCATTAGCTATCAGCAGGTAACCGCAACTTATCAAAACTTTCGGCTAACTCATCGGCGTTATCGTCATCCGAGCGGACATTTACATCTGAGTCGCACCCTGACGATTAACGACTAGCACGAGCAAAAAAACGCAGATTATTTTAGCGCTCAGCTCAGTATAACTGCAACCAAGGCGCAAGAATTAAACTTTTCAAATTGGTATTTGTATGAAGGCCCAAAGACCCCAGTCAATCAAATTGTCACGGGTCAGATTAATGGTAAAGACAGCAACCATTTAAAACAGGGAAAGAATCAGATTAGTATTAAAACTGAGATTGACCCCGCAGCCAAACCTTACTTTTTAGTGATTGTGACCAATCCTAAGCATGGACATTATCAGCGTCTGGATTTATATCCTCATGAGTAGCACAAATCAGACTTGATATTTTCACTCATAAAAAAGCCGTATCCTAAGATACGACTTTTTTTAGTGATAAGATATTAACCAATAACACCCTTAGATTAGAAAGTGTCGCTTTCATGCCAACTATTCGCTTAAGATTAGCACAAGCTGCCGACTTACCAACTATTATGACACTCGTTGCCCAAGCCAAAACCCAACTGGCACAAGCCCAAATCCCGCAGTGGCAAGCTGGTTACCCAAAGCTAACCGACTTTCAAACCGATTTAGCTCAGCGGGGGTTATATGTCTTAGAAAAAGACGACCACTTAGTTGGTGCTGCTAGCTTACTGCTCACACCGGAACCTAACTATCAGCAATTATTAGCAGGTTCATGGCTCGCTAACAGTCAGGCGAATTACGCAACCATTCACCGTGTCTGCGTTGACAGCCATTACAGCGGTCAACAACTTGGGCAAAAACTACTTACTGCCCTGCTTGATGAAGCTAAACGACTTGGCTTCAGTGATGTTCGCATTGACACCCACCGGCTTAACTTACGGATGCAATATGTGATCCTCAAAAGCGGCTTTAAACTGGCCGGCACGGTCCAGCTCAATCATGATCCCCATATTTTGCGCCAAGTCTATCAATGCTTATTTGCGTAAACCCATTTTTTGATAGCAGATAACACGAGAGTGGGTAACGCCGAAAACGCAATGATTCCTAAATAAAGTGTCACTGATAAGGGACGGGTGCCCATAATGTCATTGAAGAATGGCATGAGCGTGACTAACACCGAAGCACAAGCCACAAAAGCAACAGCGAGGGTTAGCCGCGAATTCGTGAACGGATTGCGGTCAAACAAGGTTTTAGTGCTGCGGGCATCATAGACATGCCATAGCTGACCAAATACTAAAATTAAAAAGGCAATTGTTTGGGCTTCACCTGTGGTATACCCTTGGCTACCTGCCCAAATGAACCCGGCAAAGACCCAAACACCCATACTAATCCCGCGGCTTAAAACACGTCCCAGCATGCCGTTAGCCAGTAAAGACTGACCGGGATGACGCGGCTTTTGGCACATCACATCAGCTTCGGCTTCATCATAACCGAGTGCAAATGATGGCAGCGAATCACTCACCATATTCACCCATAAGACCATGAGTGCCGTTAAAGTCGGGGTAGCTGCCGACACTTGACCAATATTTTGGTGTAATAGCAGTACGCCTAGTAATAGCGCTAACACTTCGGCAACATTGGTCGTTAATTCGTGCCGAATAAAATTCAGAATATTAGCAAAAATGGTCCGACCACTGGCCACCGAAGCCGCAATGGTCGTGAATTTATCGTCTAATAAAATCAAATCAGCCGCATCCTTGGTCACCTCTGTCCCATTAATGCCCATGGCAACCCCAATATCGGCCGCTTTGAGCGCGGGTGCATCATTAATCCCATCCCCCGTCATGGCAACCACTTGGCCTTGTTCTTGTAATTGATGCACAATGCGTTGCTTATGACTTGGAGTTACCCGCGCATACACCCGGCAATGCGTCACGCGCTTCGCTAAAGCGGCATCAGACATTTGATCAATTTCGCTGCCTAACAGGGCGGACGACGCGGCATCACTCACAATGCCCAAATGCTTAGCAATTGCCGTTGCCGTACCAGGATGATCACCGGTAATCATCACCACCTGGATACCCGCACCATGTAACTGGCTAATCGCCTGTTTCACCTCTTCACGTGGTGGATCCATCATCCCGACCAGCCCAATAAAACACAGTTCCCGCTCTAGTGTCTTGAGCTCGCCATGTTCTGCGAGTTCCGGGCTAAGCTCACGCTGGGCCAGCGCTAGCGTACGCAAGGCATTATTTGCAAAATCAGCCATCACGTCTTTCACTTCACTGGCAAGTTGGCTATATGGCACGACACCATCCGCTACTAGGGCAGTCTGACTCTGCTTTGCCAGAATTTCCAGTGCCCCTTTAGTGAGCAAATAATAATGGTCTGCGGCTTTTACCACCACACTCATCATTTTGCGTCGACTATCAAATGGAAAGACTCGTAAAATATCACACTGGGTATCTAATAAGTCACTCCGGGTAATGCCTGCCTTTTGCGCCATGACGACTAACGCGACATCAGTTGGATTACCAAAGGGTTGCCAATTCTGACGCGCATCTTGACGTACTTCGGCTTCATTATCGAGGACCGCCACCTCAAATAACCGCTGATAAGTGGCTTGAGTAACTGATTCTCCTGCTGGGGTCAAAATATCACCCACTGGCGTATAGCCACTGCCTTCAACCGTGAATTGTTGTCGATTCGTATAAAGACGGGTAACCGTCATTTCATTTTTAGTGAGCGTCCCAGTTTTATCCGAAGCAATATAGCTCGCTGCACCGAGGGTTTCAACACTGCTAAGCGACTTCACGAGCCCATTGGCTTCTGCTAATAATTTCACGCCAATGGTTAACACAATCGAGAGCACGACGGGCATCGCATCTGGGATTGACGCGACCGCAATCGCAATCGCGGTGGAAGAAATCTTAGCCACATCAGCCACGCCAATCTGGCCCGCTACCAAAAATTGCCGGACCAGTTCAAAGACAACGGTCAACGTAATAATGCCGGCTGAAAGCCACATTAACTGTTTGGCGAGGGCCGCAATGGCGCGCTCAATTGGAGTCTTTTGCTGGTCTTGCGCTTGCATCAACCCAGCAATCTTACCCAATTCAGTCTGCATCCCCGTTGTCGTGACCGCTCCTAGACCAGTACCATTAACCACCATGGTGCCTGAAAAGCCCATATTAGTGCGATCAGCTAGCGGCGTGTCGGTCTTTAAAATTTCAGTCGTCTTATGGCTGGGTTCAGACTCACCGGTTAGCGCTGATTCATCCACTTGGAGTTGCGCCGTTTTAATAAACCGCAAATCACCTTGAATAAAGTCGCCTACTTTGACACTGACAATATCTCCCGGTACCAGTTGGACCACAGGCAAAGCATGCCACTCGCCTGAACGTAACACTGAGAGTTTCGGTTGTCGCAACTGCCGTAGCGCCGCAAGCGATTTTTCAGCACTACGGCTCTGGTGAAAGGTTAAGCCCGCATTAATAAAAACAATAATGGTAATGGTTACGGCTTCATAGACCGAAGCCTGCCAATGCGTATTACCTTGGCTAGCCTCATAACCAGCACTTAAGAGCGCAATGCCCACTGCCACAAGCAAAATAATAATCAATGGCTCGCGAAAGCTTGCCAAAAACACCTGCCAAGCAGGTTTAGCCGGCTCTTGTGCCATTTCATTTTGTCCTAGTTCTTGTGAAGTAGCGCCTTAGCAGATTGATCGGTTAAGCCGCTACTGCGATTCGTCTTCAGCATTTTTAAGACCTTTGCCATGTCTTGATCATACCAGTTCACGGGCTAACTCCTTTCAGACTCTGGACATGTAAGTTAATTTAAGTATAGCAAAGCGCTTTCTAGAGTAACAAAATTTCGCTCAATAAAAAAGCACCAATCGCAATGATTGGTGCTTTTTTATTCAAGGCACGCTAACGCGTGAAAACAGTGTCCGTTCACATCAGGCTTATTCAGTAGTAACACATCCTGTGTTTGTCACTTAAGACGACTACCCTCTATCTCAAAATCCAACGCATCTCGCGTTTCTTCGTCGACTCGCAGAACCTATTGTACTGCCTAGCAAGTTGAAAGTAAAGGTGAACTTTAGACACTCAAGACCTTATTCAGGAAGTCTTGCAGTCGCTGACTCTTAGAATGATCAAAGATTTCTTCCGGTGTCCCTTCTTCGACGATCTTACCTTGATCGACAAAGACCACCCGATCAGCCACTTCCTTGGCGAAGCCCATTTCATGCGTGACCACGACCATCGTAATCCCGCGTTTGGCCATGTCCTTCATGACATCCAAGACATCGCCAACCATTTCCGGATCAAGCGCACTAGTCGGTTCATCAAACAACATAATATCTGGTTCCATTGCTAAAGCACGCGCAATGGCAACCCGCTGCTGCTGACCACCTGATAAAGATTGGACATGCGCATCAAATTTATCAGCTAACCCAACGTTTGCCAGCAGCTCTTTCGCTTGCTTGGTGGCACTAGCCTTATCTTTAAGTTGTAACTCAACGGGTGCCAGCATCACATTCTGGCCCACCGTTAAGTTATTGAAGAGGTTAAAGTGTTGGAAAACCATGCCCACATTACGCCGAACCGTGTTCAGGTCAACCTTCTTCTTGGTAATATCGACCCCATGAATGAGCACGGAGCCGGAAGTCGGCACTTCCAAACCATTGAACGTCCGTAGCAAAGTACTTTTACCGGAACCAGAGGGGCCAATAATGACGACCACTTCATTGTCACCAATTTCAAAATTGATGCCTTTTAACACATGGTTCGTGCCAAATGACTTGACTAAATTTGTGACTTTGATTTTTTCGCTCATGCCTTCATCCTCCTTTGAACCCAGTTAGAAAGCCAAGTTAACAAGGTAATTAAAATTAAATACATCAATGCAATAATGGTCCAAACAGCGAAGCCTTCAAGATTACGCGCAATGATAATCTTCCCCGTTTGTGTTAACTCAAGTAAGCCAATGACGGATAAAATTGACGTATCTTTTAACGTGATAATAAATTGGTTAATGAAGGACGGCACCATAATTTTCAGGCCCTGCGGTAAAATAACTTTCCGCATGGCTTTGCTAAACGGCAACCCTAAACTACGCGCGGCCTCCATCTGCCCCGGATCAACCGCAGCAATTCCGCCCTTCACAAAGGCAGCGGTATACGCCCCTTCATTAAAGGCTAAGGTGATCACCCCAGCGACAAACGCCGGAATTTTTTCGCCCGTTAAACTTGGAATCCCCGTATAAATGAACAAGGCCAAAACTAGTAATGGCAAGCCTCGGAAAATATAAATAATAGTCGTTGATAGCCAATTCAGCCACTTAATGGGCACAACCCCTAATAAACCAACGATAATCCCAAAGATCGTCGCAAAGAAGATTGAAACGACTGATAGGAGTAAGGTCTCCTGCAGCCCCTCACCTAAGGCACTCGCATTTTGCTTAATTAAACCGAAGAAACTGTTATCGGTCTTGCTATCAGCAGTGACCGGCATCGCTTTGCCAGGAGCGCCTAAATATTTTCCTTTAATCTGATCAAATTGACCACTGGCTTCTAAGTTAGCCAGACCCGTATTGAAGGCAGCTAACAGGGCCGCATTATGAACCCGCTTAACGGCAAAACCGTACGGTGCCGTTTCAACTGGCTTGGTGACAATTCGCAGTTTGGTACCTTTATGAATGGCATACTTGGTGACCGGATGATCATCAAAACAAGCGACTGAATTCCCAGTAATCACATCCTGATACATGTTATTCGAATCATCGAAGGTTACTGTCTTAAAGCCATACTTTTTCTTAATGCTGTTGGCATAGTCAGCACCAGCTGTCCCAGTCTTAACGGCAACCTTTTTCCCGCGTAATTGTGATAACTTCGCAATAGTACTATGAGACTTAACAGCCATGACGACCCCAGAATTGAAATAGGGTTTAGAAAAATCAAATTGCTTTTGCCGTTCTGGCGTAATCGACATGCCGGCGATCATCCCATCCATCTGATCGGATTGGACAGCTTGAATGGCACCGTTAAAGCTCATTGGTTTCAGCACTAACTTAAAGCCTTGATCCTTAGCAATTGCCCGGATGAGGTCCATATCAATGCCGACATAATGATTCGCCGCATTGGCAAATTCAAAGGGTGGAAAAGTTACATCCGTCGCAATTTGGAAAGTCTTGTTCCGAACCGCTGGGTTCTTTTGACTACTAAGATAACGATTGACAATCTGATCATAGGTACCGTTGCCCTTTAACTTCTTAAGGCCCGCATTGAACTTGCGAATGAGTGCCGCATGTTGGCCCCGTTTAACCGCGAACCCATACCAACCACTCGTTGCTGGTTGACCGACTAATTTAATCTTGACTCCTTGTTTAACCGCATAATGCAAAACCGGATGATCATCAAAACAAGCGACCGAGTTGCCCGTAGTGACATCTTGATACATATTATTCGAATCATCGAAGGTCACCGTCTTAAAACCGTACTTCTTTTTAATACTTTCAGCATAATCAGCGGCAGCAGTCCCGGTTTTTAACGCGACGCGCTTACCACGCAATTGCTTAAAGCTGGTAATGTGGCTATTCTTGGCAACCGCCATGCTGGCCCCAGTCTTAAAGTAAGGGGTCCCAAAGTCGAACTTTTGGCGTCTTGCTGGGGTGATTGTCATCCCGGCAATAATCCCATCGACCTGGCCCGATTCAACGGCCTGCACGCCACCATTAAAGCTCATTGGCTTGATTCGAACTTTAAAGCCTTCAGTTTTCGCAATCGCTTTAATTAAATCGATATCAATGCCAACGTACTTATTGCGTGAATTGGCATATTCAAAGGGCGGATAAGTCACATCCGTCGCAATATCGTAGGTCGTTGCGGCCTGCACCTTTTGCTTTGCAAAAACCAGTAATAGCCCTATGCTTAGACAGACTAGTCCTAGCCGCAGCGCTTTAACGAATTGATGTTTCATGTATTACTCCTTACCCTTGATCAGATTAACTGTTTCAATACAATTGGCAACCAGTTGTATTAACATAGAGTTATTATACAATAGAATAACTTTTTAAGTCGGGTTTATGACTATACCAATTGTAAAAAAATGGCCTATTTTCGTAATGATAGCGGTTTTATCAGTTGTCATTTCGTCATCGCGGCGCCTAAATCAAGCATCTTCATAAATCATACCAAAAAAAACACGTTACGGTTTATCCCGTAACGTGTTTTGGTTGGCTAACCTGATTAATTAGCTGGATCAATTTCTGGCGCTTGCCCAAGTTCAGCCTGCATCATCCAAATACGCTTTTCAACCGCAGTATGGAACGCAATCAGCATATCGTTAGTCGAATCATCGCCTTCGTCTTCACTCACCCGAATACCCTTTTCATAGAGTTTATCCAAATAACGGTAGCCAGCGATAATTTTACCGTAGTGTTCATCAATACTTTCATTCCAATTACCAGTTTCATCTGGAATCTTCGTCATCGCATTGACTGCGCCTAAAGTAGAGACTGGTGCGCCATCCAAGATAACTAAACGTTCTGCCACTGCATCCAGTTGATCAGCCAATTCATCCATCACTTCATCCAAGTAGGGATGTAACTTCAAAAACCGACTGCCCCGCATATACCAGTGGTGCTGGTGCGTTACCAAGTGTAACTGAATTAAATCAGCCGTTAATTGGTTTAAAACTTCTTTAGTCTTAGGATATCTCATCACAAACCTCTTTCTATTCAATGACTAACTCACTCTCATTATAGTCACATCAAGAGGCAAAAACCAACCTTTAGTGATTGGCCTCATCACGCAAAGCAGCTTCAGCCTGTTTCCGCTCACGCCGCGTTAACGCAAAGATGACAACTGGTAGAATCACAAAACCAAAGAAGAGCGCACCAATCGCAAACCAATTAGGAACAAGCTTGCCACCAACCATCATGCCAAACTCGCTTTGCCAGTCATATTTAACCAGTAAAAAGATGGTCAAAGCAACTGAGAGCACTGGTGCAATAACATCCGTTCCTAAATGACGTTTTGCCTTTAAAATCGGTTCAACATTCTTACCAAAGTAGAACCGGATGACACCTACCGGCACCAAGATGAAGCCCAAGAAACGCACCGTCGCACTTAAGATAATTAGATTAGCGGTATTATATTGGAACGCCATTGGTACTAGAATGGCTAAAATCAAGGTAATAATGAAAGTTCTAGCAGGAAAATCTCGTTTTGTCCGCTTAGTTAAGCTAGTAGGAATTTGCTTAGCTTTTGCCATTGCTTCAAGCACCCGCGGTGTATGGAAGCTTGATGCCACATTAATCCCAAACATCGAAACCAGCGCACCGACTAAAATCAAATTACGGAGCCAAGCTTGCTGGAAAATGGCTGCAATAGCCACAACTTGTTTGGTTTCGAGTAATGCCTTCGGAGCAACTGTCATGGCTACCGCTACTACGCCAATATAGACAGCCGCAATAATTAAAATGGCGAGTGGAATTGCTCTTGGCAAATTCTTGGCTGGCGCGTCCATATCTTCTGAACCAGAAGCCACCGCCTCAAAGCCAGTGAAGGCATAAAAGGCTGAAACAACTGCCATGACAAAACCGCTCGTGGTTAACGCTGGGACAATTGTTTTACCAGCAATTTGCAAGTGGTCCACTTCACTAAAGTGATTGCCACCAGTGGCAATGAGTAAAATCACACCCGCTACAATGACCAGCCCTAGTGCCGCTAGCTTACCAATCGTAGCCAAATTCATGATATATTTCATCGCACGTTGCCCAAATAGATTCACGATTAAAATCAAAATCATTAAAACAATGAAGCCTAAGGTCACACTGGTAAAATTGTTCGGATCACCTCCAAAAATAGAGATGGTACTTTTAATCACGGCTACAGCCATCACACCCCAAGCAACACTCGCTGAGAAGTAACGTAAAATCCCCATGTAGAAGCCAACATTTTCCCCAAAAGCAGCTTTAGCATAAGCATAGGCTGCACCAGAATGGGTCACATATTTAGCGGCGGCGGCAAAGGAAATTGCTAAGACAGCTGCAAATAGCGCAGCAATGAAATAAACGAGCAAAGCCTTGCTACCGACACTGCTGACCACGCTGCCTGGGGTTAGAAAAATCCCCGAGCCAATAATTGAATTAATGGCCAAGAGGACAATCGACCAAAAGCCTAATTTATCTCCCTGACGCTTGGACGTCTGCGTCCTTTTCATACCTAACTCCTCCTAATTTTGCCTACATCAAATGTTGAAATAATCGATTCATAAAAGCCGCCCGCGAATTGCGGTGCAACATTTCAGGGTGCCATTGCACGGCTAAAATACGGCCATCATGACTCTCCAAACCCTCAGTCACACCATCAGCAGCATGCGCACTAGCAATCAAATCCGGTGCCACATCTTTAATTAACTGATGATGGAAAGAATTCGATTGAAATTCTGTCTTGCCTAAAACTTCAGCCAAATGGGTCGCCCGTGCTACTTTAATGGTATGGGTCATTAAATCAGGCCGTTGTCCCTGCTCATGCTTGAGCGTTGGTTTAGTCCGATAACTCAGGTCCTGATATAAAGAACCACCGTGGGCCACATTAATAATTTGCGCCCCGCGACAGATTCCTAGAATTGGTAACTTGCGCGCTTCCGCCAGTTTAAGCAGTGTCATATCGAATTGATCGCGTTCCGGCCAAATATCCCCCAACTTTTGTTGAGGTTCTTCACCGTAGCCATGCGGATCAACATCATGACCACCCGATAAAATAAGCCCATCGAGTTGGGCTACCTGAGCGGCAATCACATCAGGGGTCATATTAAAAGGAATAATATAAGGAACACCCCCATTTTGGATAACGGAATCAACATAGTCTTGGTTAACATAGGAACGACGATACCCAGGAAAAATACCGCCATTATCAATTAGCTCTGAACCTGAAATACCAATAATTGCTTTTGCCATTAATCAACGACCTCCTCTTTTGGCTGACTTGTTGTTAAATTATACGCTTGCCATCTTCTTACTTCAAGTAAGTAGTTTAATTGTGCTCTCTTTTATTATGGGCAAAATATGATAGTGAACTGATAGCCTGCGTTGACATTTTTTCATAAAGTCGTTATAATTCGCCTATATTAATGAAAGGAGCTGACGTGATTGTTAATCACTAAGCCTAAGCATCCAGTCCCCAAAACCTATTTTGAACTCTCCTTTTTAAAGTTATCTTGGCGACGACGATAAAGTACATCGGTCGCCGTGCAGACACGGCAATTTGTTGCTCATTTTCGTCAAGCTTATCATTACTTTAAAGGAGTACATCATTATGAAATTAATCCATAAAATCAGCTTAACCCTCGGCACGCTTGGACTTGTTTGCTTACTGGCAGGTTGCAGTCAAGGTCAGTCACAAGACAAAAGTATTGAAACCATCAAGGCTAAAAAGACATTAGTCCTTGGGACTTCAGCTGACTATGCGCCATTTGAATTTCCAATTATTAAAAATGGCCAAAAAGAATTTGCCGGCTATGACATTTTAGTTGCCAAGGAATTAGCCAAATCACTTGGGGTCAGCTTAAAAGTCGACAACATTGAGTTCTCTTCACTGATTTCCGAATTACAAAACAAAAAGTGTGATGTGGTGCTTGCAGGCTTAACGCCCACGCCACAACGGAAAAAAGTGATTAGTTTCTCGCAAAATTATTGTACCTATAATTTCAAAAATGTACTCTTAGTTCAAAAGAAAGACGCTAATCGTTATAACACAGCTGCTTCGTTAGCCAATCAAAGCGTGGGTGTGCAACAGTCTACGACCCAAGAAGATATTGCTAACAAACAGCTAAAGGCGAGCCATATTATCCCAGAAAGTTTAGTTACTGGCTTGGCGACAGAATTATCGCATGGTAAGTTAGCTGGGATTGTCGTGGAGAATACGATTGCCAATGACTATTTGAAATTACACCCTGGCAAATATGCCATTGCTAAAGTCCCACTTAAGACGCCAGCAGAAGGCAATACTTTTGCCGTCGGGGTTAGAAAACAAGATCGGGCACTGCTAAAGAAGATTAATCAAAAGCTCACTGAGATGAAAAAATCAGGTAAGTTAGAGCAATTATTGAAACAAGCGCTTGAAACTCAAGCCAAGTATTCTAAATAATAAGGGGTGCGGTTAAATGTTCAACTTCTTAGGTAAGTATTATCCGCTCTACCTGAACGGGACAGCGCAAACGATTATCATTTCCATCATCGGCGTCCTGATTGGTCTCCTACTTGGGATTACCATTGTGATGCTCCGATTATCCGAGCATAAATTTGCGCGCGCAATTGCCAAGACCTACGTTGCAATCCTGCGGGGTACCCCGTCAATGATTCAAGTCATGCTCATTTATTACGTCTTATCTGGTTTAATCACTATCCCACCCATTCAAATTCTGGGTGCTAGCTTAGATCGGGTGATTCCCGGTGCAATCGCCCTAGGTCTTAATTCAGGGGCTTATGTCTCAGAAATTCTGCGGGCAGGTGTCACCTCAATTAGTGTGGGACAAACTGAAGCGGGGCTGTCCCTAGGACTTAGTCCTAAAACAACGCTTTACCAAATTGTACTACCGCAAGCGATTCGCAATGTTGTCCCAGCCTTGGGAAATGAATTTATCACATTAATTAAGGAATCCTCCGTACTATTTTATATTGGGGTCCAAGAAGTGACTGCACAAGCCCTAGGAATTGGCGGCACGCTCTATAACTTCATTCCACCATTATTAGTCGCTGGTCTAATTTATTTCATCCTAACGTCACTAATGTCACAAGTAATGACCTTAGTTGAAAAACGGCTTGGGCGTAAATATCGGCAAGTAGCCTGAGGTGAGACCATGACACAAACACGAATTGAAGTTTCCCATTTAAATAAAACCTTTGGTCAGCAACTGATTCTGAAAGATATTTCTTTCAAAGTTGTTCCCGGTGAAAAAGTCGTCTTAATTGGCCCCTCTGGATCAGGAAAAAGCACTTTATTACGGTGCCTCAATCGGCTGGAAAGTCCCACAACTGGCAAAGTCGCCTTTGACGGCCAAGATATCAGCCAATTGGAAGGCCCCAAGCTGTGGCAACTACGACAACAAATTGGCATGGTGTTCCAGCAATTTAACCTCTTTCCTAATAAAACGGTGCTTGAGAATATTACTTTTGCCCCGCGGCAGCTGAAAAAAGTCCCAACTGAAGCAGCCAATGAACAGGCCTTAGCTCTGCTACAGCAAGTTGGACTCGCAGATAAAGCCAATACTTATCCTCAAATGCTATCTGGTGGTCAACAACAACGGGTCGCGATTGCTAGAGCCTTAGCCATGAAGCCGAAGCTCATGCTGTTTGATGAACCAACCTCTGCACTCGATCCGGAAATGGTCGCTGAAGTATTGCAGGTTATGAAACAGCTCGCAGACGCTGGGATGACGATGGTCATTGTTACTCATGAAATGGGCTTTGCAGAACAAGTTGCCGATCAAGTCCTATTTTTAGCTGATGGCGAATTGCTAGATCAAGGAGGTCCGGATCAGGTCTTCCATCACAGCCAGAACCAACGTACTCGGTCTTTTTTAAAACAATTATCATAAACAAAAATCACTTATTATCACAATTGATAACAAGTGGTTTTTTTAGTGTCTTTAACGTGCTTTATAGTGACGCCACGCGCGCCGCAGATGATAATCGCGCTCCATTAACATGGTTGCAAGGAGCGTTCCGACTGCAATTGCGCCAGTTACGACTGCTACCCGAATTAGCATCGTTACCGCGGTCGCGGTTTCGCCGATAAGTAGCGCTCGGACTGCCAAATAGGCAGGTACACCAGGGACCAGTGGCACCAAACCAGGAATGTTAAACACCGTCACCGGACACTTTTTAATCCGCGCAAATAATAAACTAAAGATGCCAAGTGCCAGTGCTGCCAATAAATTTGGAATGGCACGGCCGAAATGTGCCCGAAAACTTACCCAGTAAACCATCCAACCTAAGACCCCATTAATACCCGCAAAGTTTAGCGCCCGATGGGGGACATTAATAATGAGCGCAAACCCCACTGAAGCAATGTAGGAAAACGTTATGTTAATGAGGATCTGTAGCCAAATTATCATTTTTATGCTCCAAAGAATTTAATCACTAAAGCCACGCCTGCGCCCAATGACACTGCCGTAAGCCCCGCTTCAAATAAGCGCACAACGCCTGAGAGTAAATCGCCCATGAACAAATCACGTAACGCATTAGTAAGGGCCAGTCCAGGAACCAAGGTCATGAGCCCACCAATTAAAATATTCGCAACTGTGGTCACTGGAAAAAGGCGGTGCAATAATAGCGTCAGCAATCCCATGACAATCGTCGCTAGCAATTCCGAAATAAAGCGAATTCGGGTCATCTGTTTGAACCAAACATACGCTAAAAAGCCTAAGCCGCCAACGCCAGCAGCAGCGGGAAAGTTAATCCAGTCATAATCATTCATAAATAAGACCATGAGCGTCGCACTAAGTGCCGCCGCCCCTAATACTTGTAGCCACAGCGGAAAACTTGGCGTCGTCGTTTCCACTGCCTCAATCTGGTCTCTCAACTCGGCAAAATCTAACTCATGATTTGCAAATTCCCGCGATAGCCCATTAACACGATCCACGAGCTCTAAATTCATATTCCGCTCACGCACTTGAATCATTTGTGATAATTCGCCACCAGCTAAACTCATAAAAACACCAGTTGGCGTCGCAAATACCCGGGGATCCCTGACACCCGCATTTCTCGCAATACGCAACATGGTATCTTCAACTCGGTACATTTCACTGCCACCAACAATCATGAGTCGGCCGGCTGTCAAACAAATGGCCAAAACTTGCTGATAAAATTCTGTTTCTTCACTTTGTCGCATCATGGCGCATCACCGTTTAAATTTAATGGGTCATCTTTTCGATATCAATCGTCTTATCAACCCAATCTCCTGCAAAAAAGTCACGCTCATGGGAAACGATAATCACGCCACCTGGAAAGTTGATAATGGCCTGTTTTAAGGCCGCCTTAGTCGCATTATCCAAGTGATTGGTCGGTTCATCTAAGAAGAGTAAATTAGCGGGTTCAAATTGCATTTTAGCTAATTTCACTTTTTCCTGTTCCCCACCCGATAGCTCCTTTAGGGCGCTCATTGCTTGTTGCGCGGTTAAGCCCATTCGTGCTAACGCCTGCCGGAGTTCCTTGGGCTTTTGCTGGTCAAATTCCCCCTGCAAAAATTGTAGTGGTGTCATGTTACCATTGGGCCACTGTAAATCTTGATTAAAATAAGCGAGTTTCGCGGTGGTCGACAAGTCGAAGTGGCCTGAAATAGGTGCTAATTGCCCTAATAACGTCTTTAGCAGGGTCGTTTTACCAATCCCATTAAAACCAGTAATGGCCACCTTTTCATCCCCACCAACCGAAAAATTGAAAGGCTGCTGCACTAACGCCTGATCATAGCCGATTACCAAATCCTGTGTCTGTAATAACAAATTAGAAGCTGTTGCCACATAAGGAAAGTCAAAATGAGCTTGCTTGTTACTCTTAGGTGGCGTTAAGACAGTCATGCGATCTAACTGTTTAGCCCGAGACTTCGCACTTTTAGAGCGAGTACCCGCCTTATTTTTACGAATGTAGGCTTCTGTTTTAGCAATCTTACGTTGCTGATTAACATAGGCTTTAAGGTACGTCTCACGGTTAGCGGCTTTTTGCCGCATCGCCTGCTTTAAAGTACCTGTATAACGCGTAATCGTGCCAAAAGCAATATCAATCACACAATTGGCAATCCGACCTAAGAAATCATCATCATGACTTACGACAATAAACGCCCCGCTAAAGGCATTTAAATAATTCACCAGCCAATCAATATGAGAGACATCAAGATAATTAGTTGGTTCATCGAGGACCAAAACATCTGGCTGTTGCAAAAGCAATTTCGCCAGAATCAATTTCGAACGCTGGCCTCCGGATAATTGCGCCACATCACGCTCATAGCCCAAATCGGCTAATCCTAAACCACTCGCAACTCGATCGATTTCAGTGTCAATACCGTAAAAATTCTGTTCTTCTAGTTCAGTTTGAAGTTGGCCAGCTTTCACTAGTAAATCAGCATCATTCGTCGTCCCATACTTTTCGTAGAGTGCATTCAGCGCATCAGCTTTGCGATATAACGGTGCAAAAGCTGTTTGCAAAAAGGTTTTAATGGCTGTTCCTGGTGTTAATTTGGCATATTGATCAAGATACCCTACACTAACACGTGACTGCCATTTAACTTGCCCGTCGTCAGGCAACAGCTCGCCTGTCAAAATTTTAATCAGCGTGGATTTCCCCACCCCATTTTGACCCGTGACCCCCATATGGTCTTCTTTATTTAATTCAAAATTGGCATCTTCATATAAAGTTTTATCAATAAAACTCTGACTTAATGCTTTAACTGTTAATAGGCTCAAGGTAATCCTTCCTTAATCTTAAGGTTCTTGCTTTAAATGGTGTTCTTCATACTGCTGTAGTTGGGCGAGCACGCGCGGCCAGTGGCGTTTGGGTATAATCAAGCGTAACCGGTGTTCATAAATAGGAAAATCACTCGCTTTACGGCCCGTAATGGTTGCCAATTGTTGATCCGTTAAGTGATATTCGTAAACAATGCGTTTAATTTCAATTGAGGCACGACCACTAAAATAAGCCGTAACAAACGCCCAAATACCACCAGCACTGGCAATCAAAATAGCAAGGGGTGCAGGCAAATGAAAACTGCGCACTGTCACTAGCAAAATGGCGATAAAACTAATTGCGGCCGCAACCACACCATAACCGACTGGGAAAAATGAGTTTCGACGCATCTGAAGCCTACTTTCTGTAATCATCATGACCTAGGTATCAATTAGTTGCTAGTTTATTTTAGCACGCAATCACTCGTAATAAGCAAAGAAAAGAAGCCTAGCAGTGCTAGACTTCTTTTCAATGGTTTAAATTAAGCTTGACCAGGACGCGCTTTTTTCAAAACCGGTTCCCCTGGCTTCATCTGGTCGTTATAACCCCAGAGATAAGTTAAGGTAAAACTAATGATGATGGTCACCAAACTAGACAGTAAGAACGCATAGAAACTCGTCAGCTGTGCTGGATTCTTCGGATTAAAGAAAGAGGAGAAGCCAATCAGTGATCCCGTAAAGCCGTACATACTACCATGCATTAAACCGGTAATCAGCCCACCGGCAGCCGATCCGACTAACCCTGAGATAAAGACTTTGCGAAAACGCAGGTTAACCCCATAAATAGCGGGCTCAGTGACCCCACAAAAGGCCGAAATTGCGGCCGCAAAGCCTAATTCCTTAGTATCAGCTTGGTGTGATTTAACCGCAACTGCTAATACTGCCGCCCCTTGAGCGACCATCGTACTTGAAATGATGGCATTTAGTGAACTCTGGCCAGAACCGGCAATTTGCTGAGCCACCAGTGGCACAACACCCCAATGCAGCCCGAAAATAACGAGTACTTGATAAAAGCCACCAATGACTAAGCCGCCAGCCCAACCCGAGACGCCGACTAACCAATTAATTAAGTTGGCAATTCCATTGGCAAAGCCTTGAATAATTGGCCCCGTCACCACTAAGGTGATTGCGGAGACCACTAAGACCGTCAGCAAGGGATTAAAAATCATCTGCAAATAGCTTGGCAGCCATTGCTTCAACCAATCACTGACCTTTTTAGCCAGCCATGCTGCTAAAATCATCGGAAAGATTGAATACGTGTAGTTCAAGTATTGAAACTTAAAACCAGCAATACTGAACATCGTGGTATAGCTTTTACCCCACGTAATCAATTGGGGATAAGTTAACACCCCGCCAATGACCGCCGCGACAATGGGATCACCATTGAGCCGTTTAGCTGCCGCAAATCCAACTAATATCGGTAGGAAGAAGAACGCCGAATCGGCAATGGCGCTAACGGTTAAGTAAAACCGACTCGTAGGTAAAACTAACGTGCCTAGTTGTGGCAAACTCAGTAATGCCAGCAAGCCTTTGATGATACCAGAAGCAGCGATGACCCCAATCACTGGACTCATTGCCCCAGTAATGAAACCAATCAAATTGCCAAAAGCGGCAGTAATCCCCTTACTTTTAACCGCTGGCTCCTCAGCACTTTCGGGCCGATCACCCAATTGCGCCATAATGGCATCAAATACGCCTGCCACTTCCGTGCCAATCACAACCTGATATTGACCCTGAGCTTTGTCATAACGTACTTCAAGAATGCGACGGGTGTGCTTTAAAACTTCAGAATTAGCACGATGCCAATCCTTTAAATAAAAACGAAGCCGTGTGATACAGTGAATCACATTTTTGATATTATCAGGACCGCCCACTTGCTCGATAATCAGCTTGGCTAAATCAGAATCAGATAGTTTAGCTCCCGTTGCTGCAGCTTGACTGTCTTTTAAGAAGCCAGTCGCCACTTTTTCTCCGGCTTTAATCGTGCCCTGCTGGACATCAATTCCGGCTAATTTAGCTGCCGCATTCGTCACTAGTACGAGCAATGTGGTTTGACGGCCAGCTTTTTCAATTGCAGCTAAATCCATTTGTGCCACTTTTGTCCCAGCGGTCACCTCATGACCAACTTTGACGTTCACGTTAAACGGGCGACCCGCTAAGTCCACCGTATCAATTCCCATGTGGACTAAGACTTCAAGACCCGTTTTGGTCGTAATCCCAATTGCATGTTTCGTTTCGGCAACTAAGGTCACTTTCCCTGTCACTGGTGCTAAGACTCGCGACTCACTAGGTACTAACCCGAAGCCTTCTCCCATGGCCCCACTCGCAAATACGCGGTCATCGGTTTTCGCTAGCGCAACCACCTCACCACTTGTTGGGGCTAATAAAGTTATTTCTTTCATAGCGTCCTCCATTGTAAGCTCTTTCAATACTACTTGTCTTTATCGTATTCCTGTCTATACATGATGTCAATATTAAAGGTTAAGCGCTTTATTTATTATTAAATATTGATTACCATATTTAATGAGCTTGACTATACATGTGATATACTAAAGCTATTACCAGCTCGTCGAGCAAGACTAGGAGAACCTCAGATGCAAAGTAAATACGATTTAATTGCCCAAGACTTGTTGTCCAAAATCAAACACCAACAATACGCAGCCGGCACCTTTTTACCTAGTGAAAAACAATTAGGTGATCTCTACAGCACTTCGCGTGAAACGATCCGCAAAGCGTTGGGCCAGCTTGAGCAACAAGGTCTGATTCAAAAAATTCGCGGTAAAGGGTCGATTATCTTAGACTTGCAGCGATTAACTTTCCCCATTTCGGGAATTGAAAGTTTCAAAGAATTGACCCAACATCAAAAGCTGGTCAGTGAAACGCAAGTCCTCAAACAAATTAAAACCATGAGCCCCAGTCATTTCAATGGACTCACGCTTACCTCGCAGCCGGCGCACTACTTGGAACGCTTGCGTTTAATTAATCAGGTTCCGGTCATCTTAGACTGTGATTATTTATTGTCACCACCTATTACGACCCTGCCCAAAACAGCAGGTGAGAATTCCCTGTATGAATATATTGAGCAAGAACTCGGATTGACGATTTCCTACGCTAGTAAGGTGGTCACAGTTGAACGGATACCGGAAGTAACTGCTAAGCTCTTAGGATTGGGTTCCGAGCAGCTGGCAGTCGTCGTGCGCAGCTTAGTTTATTTAGAAGATACGACCCTATTTCAGTTAACCATTTCCATCCACCGACCGGATCAATTTAAATTTGTCGATTTTGCCAGACGAACTAAAGTTACGCAGGAGGCCTAACATGAACACCCTTGGTCAAAAAGTCATCTATCAGATTTACCCTAAGTCATTCTATGATAGTAACGCAGATGGGATTGGTGATTTACGCGGCATTATTAGTAAAATCCCTTATTAGAGTTACTGCGAAACTAGATAGCCAGTTCTTGGTTGATGATCCCGCAGA
>JAKDPD010000039.1 GCA_030455605.1 Lactobacillus sp. | reverse complement strand
ACTTGGGTATACAAAATGATTATTGTCACGAGCCAAAAATAATCTTAATGTTTAAGTTTGCTTCACTTCAACAAAAGACCGGTCTGCCAAAACCGGTTCTGGTGCAAAAGTTTTCAGGTAAACTTATTTTGAGTATAATTAGCCTAAAAAGCGAGGTAGCTATGACGAATTGTCAAATCAAGCGCAACTTTGTCCCGAAGAAAACTTCAAATGGACTCTTCCAGCCTAATACCTTACGTGGTCGGTGATTTAAATCCCTGACAAACTTGTCGATATCTTGATCAGTCAGTTGGTCTAGGTCGGTTCCTTTGGGGAAATACTCACGGATAAGTCCGTTGGTATTCTCATTGGTTCCCCGTTGCTGAGGCGCATGAGGATCTGGGAAATAGACTGGGATACTTAGCTCTTGACTAACTTCGCGGTATCCTGCGAATTCAGTTCCACGATCCGGCGTAAGCGTCCGAACTCGTTTGGGCGTCACGGTATGCAAGAGGTCAATCATCGCTTGTGTGACGTTCTTGGCGTTTACTTTGGGAACCCGCTGAGATAATAAATACCGAGATTTGCGGTCCACCAAGGTTACCAGGGCCGAACGCCCGGTTTTACCGCGGTGACGGAGCTTACGGGCAAAGCCACGAGCCTCGTGATTCTTACGTTTGATGCCTAAATTATCACGTTCAATCCCACGATAAATGGTGTTATAACTGACATGCCATTCACTGTTTTCGTGGACTAAACGACCGGAAATTTGTTCCGGGGACCACTGACGTTGAACAATACAGTGAAGAACAAAATCCCGTAACTTCAAATCAGTTAGAAGCCTAGGACGTCGGCTTTTTAGCCGCCGTCCCTGATAGTTCTCTTGGGCTTTGACGGCCGAGTATGCCTTACGACCACCATTGCGCTTGATTTCGCGCGATACGGTGGCTTTGGAACACCCAATTTTCTCCGCAATAACTTGATAGGTGTCGTTTAAAGTGACGCCCAACAGTATGCATTCTCGGTCTTTTAAGGTAAGATGGTTGTACGGACTCATAGCCTAGGATCTCCTTTAGATGATTGTTGTGGTGACTTCATTTTATAGGACTCAGGCTATGAGTTCTTTTTTATTTTTTTCTTACTTGTTGCACTTCAATTGTAAATTCGTCATGATGAAAAATTATTTTAAAGGGCGGCATTTCCAGAAAGACATTATTTTGGTAGCCGTCGGCTACTATCTTCGCTTCAGTTTAAGCTATCGGGATCTTGTTGAAATTTTGCGTGATCGGGGAATTGCGGTCCACCATACGACAATTATGCGTTGGGTTCATCACTATGGTCCAATCTTTAAATTGTTGTGGCGAAAGCAGCAACATGCCACTAGTCAGAGCTGGCGAATGGATGAAACCTATCTTAAAATTAAAGGGCGCTGGTATTACTTTTATCGAGCCATTGACAATCATGGATTAACATTAGACTTTGAATTGCGTCGTCATCGAGATTACCAATCCGCTTACCACTTCTTGAAACGGTTATTGACGACCTACGGTCGCCCAGATTGTTTGGTAACCGATCAGTATGGAGCAACTTTAAAAGCGATTAAGCAAGTAATTAAAAATGGATTATTGGCGAAAGGAAATCACCAGTGCTCTACGTATCGAAATAATCTGATCGAGCAAGATCATCGGCTGATTAAACATGTGTTAGTTAAATCTAGCGGGTTTCAATCTATGCGCACCGCCAGTAAAACTTTAAGTGGTATTGAAGTCATGCATCAGCTACATAAAATAAGCCAAAGAGCAATTAACCTCTTTGGTTTTTCAGCGTTACAATCATTAACCGAATTATTAGCAAACTAGCCCGCAAATGATTATCAAACAGGGTTAAATCGCTCCTTTTATTATTTTTGCACCAGAGCCCCTGCTAATATACATAATAAAAAGATATCGGTAAAGAGACCCCCCTGAGTCAGAGTAAATTCAGACTCAGGGGGGTTACTATATCAAGCTAATATTATAGCAGTATCTAAGTAGTGCGTCATACATACATGTACTAGTGTCAATAGAGCAGCTAGCTTACTCAGAAGCCGCTTCGGTAACTAATACAGGAACTTCTGCGTGTTGCACAACGTACTTTGTCACAGAGCCAACAATGAGCTTCTCTAACGCGCTCTTTCCAGACTTTCCAAGTACGATTAGATCGATTTCTTCCTTCTCTGGAAGATTAGTAGCAATTTCATCATTTACTGTACCAGAAACAATGGTGTACTTTACTTGAATATTAGTACCAGCTAGTTCTTTTTTTGCCTCATCAATAACATGCGCTGCCTCTTCGCGAACGTCCAACTCAACTTGGACCGGAACAATGCCACCAACTGGAGGTACACCGGCTGGTATAGCAACACTAGGGTCAATTATAGTGGTTACAAAAAGAGTAGCAGAAAACATCTGTGCCATCTCTTTAGCATATGCTAATGCCTTGAATGAATCTTTACTTCCGTCTAGTGGAACTAGGATGTTCTTGAACATAATTACTACCTCCAACCATATAGGATTTAGTGGTTATACAATCTACTAGCACTAATTTTATTTAAAACTATACTACCATTGTATGATAACAGAGCATATCAGACAACTTTGACGTTATGCATATTTTTTGACTATTTTCATAGTCGTGATTTACCTTAAGAGATAGTTAGCCCTGACAACATTAAACGGTAGGAGATGTAATTGTGGACAAAGCAAGTACAATCTACCTCTTAACCTTTATTCGCAACCGCGATCGGGCTACTTTACAACAATTAGTTATGAACTACCGTCCCAATGGTACTGAAATGGATACCGTCATAAGGACCATTCAAAAGAACTACTTAGAACGTGTTTGGATACTTTGACATTCGATTTGATTTTAGTTAAATTAGATC